>NZ_JANEWH010000025.1:0-45114 GCF_028069715.1 Kluyvera sp. Awk 3
GGATATACTTTAAGCCTGCTTCAACCATTTTAATTTAAAATAAAATCCCAACAAATAAGGATTAGTAATGATACCTACTTTTGTGAAGTTGATGTTAATGGCGGCATCGGATAAAGATTAATATTTTTTTATATTTTGAAATGTAATGAATGTGATTTGTTAGATTTCTTAAATTGTTTTGATTCTGAACCTTTTTTCCCTTTGAGATACAGCTTATTTAGGCTTATAAATCTTATGGTTTTCGGTTAATATGTTATGGTTAGTAAGACCCTTAAGAGTTAGTTTCGTTGATGATTATCAATGATTGTTTTTATAACTCACTGTTATTCATCATGTTTACTGGCTTATTTTAAAACGTACAGCAATCTTCCTGGCGCATTATCGTGACGACGCTTCTTGCCACTTCCTACGCAAGGCTTCGCTCGGGGGGAGTCCGATAAATAGCTACAGGCTAAAGGATATATTGTTAAAAGGAACTGTTGCTGACTCTGGCAACAGACAATTTTAATACTGACACTCGTCAGGCAGTCATTCGTCAGCGATTGGTGAAAGATGATTAAAGGATTAGCCTGAAATTTTTGAGTGCAGCATCAATAAGGCAGGCCGGTCTCCGAACCTGTAAGTGGATTAATATGATAAATGCCAATCGTCCGATACTGAACCTCGATCTCGATCTGCTGAGAACGTTTGTTGCTGTTGCCGATCTGAGTACCTTTGCCGCCGCCGCCGCTGCGGTATGTCGAACCCAATCCGCCGTGAGCCAGCAGATGCAGCGTCTGGAGCAGCTGGTGGGAAAGGAGCTCTTCGCCCGTCATGGGCGAAATAAGCTGCTGACGGAGCATGGAATCCAGCTGTTGGGCTATGCGCGAAAAATTCTGCGATTTAATGATGAAGCATGCACATCGCTAATGTTTAGCCCGCTTCAGGGGCAACTGACGCTGGGCTCATCTGATGAATCGGCGGACACCATTCTTCCTTTTTTACTAAACCGAATTAGCTCGGCCTATCCGAAGCTGGCTCTTGACGTGCGCGTGAAGCGTCATAGCGTTATGGGCGATATGTTGCGGAACAAAGAGGTCGACCTGGCGCTGACCACGCATCCGCTGGAAGGCTTTACCTCGACGGTGCTGCGTACCTCACCTACGCTTTGGTACTGTGCGTCCGAATTTATGCTGCGTCCTGAAGAGCCGCTGCCGCTGGTGCTGCTTGACGATCCGAGCCCGTTCCGCGATACGATTATTAAAACGCTGGATGCCGCAGGCATGCCATGGCGATTGGCCTATGTCGCCTCGACGCTCTCAGCCGTTCGCGCGGCGGTGAAGGCAGGGCTTGGCGTCACTGCGCGTCCGGTGGAAATGATGAGTCCGGATCTGCGTGCGTTGGGTAAAGGCGAGGGGATGCCGGAGCTGCCGGAAACCGAATATATGCTGAGTTATGATGCGCAGAGTGAAAACGAGCTGACGCAGATGATCTTCCAGTCTCAGGAACCGCGCCACAATCCCTGGCCCTCAGCGGGAATGTATACCCCGGAAGACGGAGAAAATACCATCATGTTTGAAAGGGACATTGATTAACATTCCGGTTGAAAAGTGGTAACAAAATGTAAGTGCAAAAAAGAATCGTAGACGATAAAAAACGAGTTTGCGGTTCTTTTTTTGTGCTTTTGCGATACCGAAGAAAAAATGAATCTAATAATGTGATAATAATCATGTAATTAGAAATATTTCATCCATCAATTCCCCCTTCACCAAACGCGATGTCATATCACCTGCTAATGTTAAAAAAACGGATAGATTGTTGCCGTTTTACAGGGCGAATTAACAAAAGCGTGTCTTAGATCAAGAAAATACCTCTCTTTGGGGGGATGAATCATCAGAAAATCCTGTCAAAATAGAGGGGTAATTCCGGTTAATGCTACAATACGGACACGATTCAACAACAGGTAAACCGTAAGGTCTTCTGAAGCGAATCGAATCAAAGGGCACGTAATGTTAATGAAATACCTTTGATGTAAATTAATGTGAGGAAACTTTTGTTAAAGTTGACAAAAGGTTATAGAAAGGAGTAAAAAACCTCAACATTTTGCGGTCTACGTTTCCAATTGGGCTGTTTGTAGGTTTTTTAATCCTCCCCATGAATCGATGTAGCGTCCATCTGCCGGTAAGAGCAGAGCAGGTCGTGCTACTTATTTGGTAAAGCTTTGCGTATGTCAACATCCACTGAAATCATCGCTCATCACTGGGCATTCGCTATCTTTCTGATCATTGCCATTGGCCTGTGTTGCCTGATGTTAATCGGCGGCTGGTACCTTGGCGGTCGCGCGCGCGCGCGAAGCAAAAACACCCCGTTTGAATCGGGTATCGACTCCGTTGGCTCCGCACGTTTGCGCCTGTCGGCCAAGTTTTATCTGGTCGCGATGTTCTTCGTCATCTTCGACGTGGAAGCGCTCTACCTGTACGCCTGGTCAACGTCCATCCGTGAAAGCGGTTGGGTTGGCTTTATCGAAGCCGCCATTTTCATATTTGTGCTGCTCGCCGGCCTGGTTTACCTCGTTCGCATTGGCGCGCTGGATTGGACGCCAGCACGTTCTCGCCGCACGCTGGTTAACCCGGAAACCGACAGCGTCACTAACCGTAATACGCAGTAAAAGCGAGGCAATAAGATGGATTATACGCTCACCCGCATAGATCCTAACGGTGAGAACGACCGTTACCCTCTGCAAAAGCAGGAGATTGTCACCGATCCCCTGGAGCAAGAGGTGAACAAAAGCGTGTATATGGGGAAACTCGAACACGCGATGCACGATATGGTCAACTGGGGTCGTAAGAACTCAATCTGGCCATACAACTTCGGCCTTTCTTGCTGCTACGTTGAAATGGTGACGTCATTCACTGCGGTGCATGACGTTGCGCGTTTTGGTGCGGAAGTTCTGCGTGCCTCCCCGCGTCAGGCAGACCTGATGGTGGTGGCCGGAACCTGCTTCACCAAAATGGCCCCGGTAATACAGCGCCTGTATGACCAGATGCTGGAGCCGAAATGGGTTATCTCGATGGGTGCCTGCGCCAACTCCGGCGGCATGTACGACATCTACTCCGTGGTGCAGGGCGTCGATAAGTTTATTCCTGTCGATGTGTATATCCCTGGCTGCCCACCCCGTCCGGAAGCCTACATGCAGGCGCTGATGCTGCTGCAGGAATCGATTGGTAAAGAGCGTCGCCCGCTGTCGTGGGTGGTTGGCGATCAGGGCGTTTACCGCGCCAATATGCAGTCGGAACGCGAGCGTAAACGCGGCGAACGCATTGCAGTGACCAATCTGCGCACGCCTGACGAGATTTAATTTGCGCCTGCGGGCGGTGGCATTTTGACTTCGCAAATCAACATACAACAGCGCGAAGGCCACTCCCGGCAGTCACCACGGACCTTTTGCAATGGTGAACAATATGACCGATTTAACCGCGCAAGAAGCGGCCGCATGGCAAACCCGCGATCACCTTGATGATCCGGTCATCGGCGAACTGCGCAACCGTTTTGGGCCGGATGCATTTACCGTTCAGGCCACCCGCACCGGGGTTCCTGTCGTTTGGGTTAAGCGTGAACAGCTGCTGGAAATTGTCGATTTCCTGAAGAAGTTGCCGAAACCTTACGTCATGCTGTTCGACCTGCACGGTATGGACGAACGCCTGCGTACTCACCGCGACGGTTTACCGGCCGCGGATTTTTCCGTTTTCTACCACCTGATCTCCATCGACCGCAACCGCGACATCATGCTCAAGGTAGCGCTGTCTGAAAACGATCTGAACATACCGACGCTGACCAAACTTTTCCCGAACGCCAACTGGTATGAGCGTGAAACCTGGGAAATGTTCGGCATCACCTTTAACGGTCACCCGAACCTGCGTCGCATCATGATGCCGCCGACCTGGGAAGGCCACCCGCTGCGTAAAGACTACCCGGCGCGCGCCACTGAATTCGATCCGTTTGAGCTGACTAAAGCCAAGCAGGATCTGGAAATGGAAGCGCTGACCTTCAAACCGGAAGAGTGGGGGATGAAGCGTGGGACCGAAAACGAGGACTTTATGTTCCTTAACCTCGGCCCAAACCACCCGTCTGCGCACGGTGCATTCCGTATTATTTTGCAGCTTGATGGCGAAGAGATTGTCGACTGCGTACCGGACATCGGCTACCACCACCGTGGCGCTGAGAAGATGGGCGAGCGTCAGTCCTGGCACAGCTACATTCCGTACACTGACCGTATCGAGTACCTCGGCGGCTGCGTGAACGAAATGCCGTACGTGCTGGCGGTGGAGAAACTGGCGGGGATTACCGTGCCGGATCGCGTCAACGTGATTCGTGTGATGCTCTCTGAACTGTTCCGCATCAACAGCCATCTGCTGTACATCTCAACGTTCATTCAGGACGTCGGCGCGATGACCCCGGTCTTCTTCGCCTTCACCGACCGCCAGAAAATCTATGACCTGGTGGAAGCGATTACCGGTTTCCGTATGCACCCGGCCTGGTTCCGTATTGGCGGCGTCGCGCACGACCTGCCGCGCGGCTGGGATCGCCTGCTGCGTGAATTCCTTGAGTGGATGCCGAAGCGTCTTGATTCCTACGAGAAAGCGGCGCTGCGTAACACCATTCTGAAAGGCCGCTCCGTCGGCGTTGCCGCCTATACCGCGAAAGAAGCGCTGGAGTGGGGCACTACCGGTGCCGGCCTGCGTGCAACCGGTATTGGCTTCGACGTGCGTAAATGGCGTCCATACTCTGGTTACGAAAACTTCGACTTCGAAATCCCGACCGGCGGTGGCGTTTCTGACTGCTACACCCGCGTGATGCTGAAAGTGGAAGAGCTGCGCCAGAGCCTGCGTATTCTTCAGCAGTGCCTCGACAATATGCCGGAAGGGCCGTTCAAGGCGGATCATCCGCTGACCACGCCGCCGCCAAAAGAGCGCACGCTGCAACACATCGAAACCCTGATTACCCACTTCCTGCAGGTTTCCTGGGGCCCGGTGATGCCGGCGCAGGAATCTTTCCAGATGGTGGAAGCCACCAAGGGTATCAACAGTTACTACCTGACCAGCGACGGCAGCACCATGAGCTATCGTACCCGAATCCGTACCCCGAGCTATGCGCACCTGCAGCAGATTCCGGCGGCGATTCGCGGCAGCCTGGTATCCGACCTGATTGTCTATCTGGGTAGTATCGATTTTGTTATGTCAGACGTGGACCGCTAATTATGCACGAGAATCAACAACCACAAACCGAGGCTTTTGAGCTGAGTGCGGCAGAGCGTGAAGCTATTGAGCACGAGAAGCACCACTACGAAGACCCGCGTGCGGCGTCCATTGAAGCGCTGAAAATCGTTCAGAAGCAGCGCGGCTGGGTACCGGACGGCGCGATTTACGCTATCGCTGATGTGCTGGGTATCCCGGCAAGCGACGTAGAAGGCGTCGCGACCTTCTATAGCCAGATTTTCCGCCAGCCGGTGGGACGCCACGTCATTCGCTACTGCGACAGCGTGGTGTGCCACATTACGGGTTATCAGGGTATTCAGGCCGCCATTGAGAAGAAGCTGAACATCAAACCGGGTCAAACCACCTTTGATGGCCGTTTCACTCTGCTGCCGACCTGCTGCCTGGGCAACTGCGACAAGGGGCCGACCATGATGATTGATGAGGATACTCACAGCCATCTGACGCCGGAAGCCATTCCTGACCTACTGGAGCAGTATAAATAATGAAAAATATTATTCTGACTCCCGAAACCCATCCGCTGACCTGGCGTCTTCGCGACGACAAGCAGCCGGTGTGGCTGGAAGAGTATCAGGCGAAAAACGGTTATGCCGGCGCGCGTAAAGCGCTCGGCGGCATGGCGCCGGACGAAATCGTCAACCAGGTCAAAGACGCTGGCCTGAAAGGGCGCGGCGGCGCGGGCTTTTCTACCGGCCTGAAGTGGAGCCTGATGCCGAAAGACGAATCCATGAACATCCGTTACCTGCTGTGTAATGCCGATGAAATGGAGCCGGGCACCTATAAAGACCGCCTGCTGATGGAACAGCTGCCGCACCTGCTGGTGGAAGGCATGCTGATTTCCGCGTTCGCCCTGAAGGCGTACCGCGGCTACATCTTCCTGCGCGGCGAATATATTGAAGCGGCACAGCATCTGCGTCGCGCCATTGCCGAAGCGACCGAAGCGGGGCTGCTTGGGAAAAATATCCTTGGCACCGGTTTTGATTTTGAGCTGTTCGTGCACACCGGGGCAGGGCGCTACATCTGCGGCGAAGAAACGGCGCTGATTAACTCCCTCGAAGGCCGTCGTGCTAACCCGCGCTCCAAGCCGCCGTTCCCGGCGAGCTCCGGCGTGTGGGGTAAACCGACCTGCGTCAACAACGTGGAAACGCTGTGTAACGTCCCGGCTATCCTGGCGAACGGCGTCGAGTGGTACCAGAACATCTCGAAGAGCAAAGATGCGGGTACCAAGCTGATGGGCTTCTCTGGCCGCGTGAAAAACCCGGGCCTGTGGGAGCTGCCGTTTGGCACCACTGCGCGTGAAATCCTTGAAGACTACGCTGGCGGCATGCGTGATGGCCTGAAATTCAAGGCCTGGCAGCCGGGCGGCGCGGGCACTGACTTCCTGACCGAAGCGCACCTTGATCTGCCGATGGAATTCGAAAGCATCGGTAAAGCGGGCAGCCGTCTGGGTACGGCGCTGGCGATGGCCGTCGACCACGAGATTGGCATGGTATCGCTGGTGCGTAACCTGGAAGAGTTCTTCGCCCGCGAGTCGTGCGGCTGGTGTACGCCGTGCCGCGACGGTCTGCCGTGGAGCGTGAAAATTCTGCGCGCCCTTGAAAAAGGGGAAGGGCAGCCTGGCGATATCGAGACACTTGAGCAACTGTGTCGATTCTTAGGCCCGGGGAAAACCTTCTGCGCGCATGCGCCTGGCGCGGTTGAACCGCTGCAGAGCGCCATTAAATATTTCCGCGACGAATTCGAGGCAGGCATTAAGCAGCAGTTCAGCAACACTCATGCAATTCATGGGATTCAGCCGAACCTGCTTAAGACGCGCTGGTAATCTAAAGATTTATTTATTTTGGAAGCACGCTAATGGCTACGATTCATGTAGACGGCAAAGAATACGAGGTTAATGGAGCGGACAACCTGCTACAGGCATGTCTCTCTATGGGCCTTGATATTCCGTACTTTTGCTGGCACCCGGCGCTTGGGAGCGTCGGTGCTTGCCGCCAGTGTGCGGTGAAGCAATATCAGAACGCGGAAGACACGCGTGGTCGCCTGGTGATGTCCTGTATGACTCCGGCATCCGACGGCACCTTTATTTCTATCGACGACGCAGAAGCGAAGCAGTTCCGCGAGAGCGTGGTGGAGTGGCTCATGACCAACCACCCGCACGACTGCCCGGTCTGTGAAGAAGGCGGCAACTGCCACCTTCAGGATATGACCGTGATGACCGGCCATAGCTTCCGTCGCTATCGCTTTACTAAACGTACCCACCGTAATCAGGACCTGGGGCCGTTCATCTCTCACGAAATGAACCGCTGCATCGCCTGCTATCGCTGCGTGCGTTACTACAAAGATTACGCTGACGGCACCGACCTGGGTGTGTACGGCGCGCACGATAACGTCTACTTCGGTCGTCCGGAAGACGGTACCCTGGAAAGCGAATTCTCCGGTAACCTGGTCGAAATTTGCCCGACCGGCGTGTTTACCGACAAAACGCATTCCGAGCGCTACAACCGTAAGTGGGATATGCAGTTTGCGCCAAGCATCTGCCAGCAATGTTCGCTGGGCTGTAACACCAGCCCGGGTGAACGTTACGGCGAACTGCGTCGTATCGAAAACCGTTACAACGGTACCGTAAACCACTACTTCCTCTGCGACCGCGGTCGTTTCGGCTATGGCTATGTGAACCTGAAAGACCGTCCGCGTCAGCCGGTTCAGCGCCGTGGCGATGACCTGATCGCGCTGAACGCCGAACAGGCGATGCAGGGCGCGGCAGATATTCTGCGCCAGTCTAAGAAGGTTATTGGTATCGGCTCCCCGCGCGCCAGCATCGAAAGCAACTTCGCGCTGCGCGAGCTGGTTGGGGCGGAAAACTTCTACACCGGTATCGCCGAGGGCGAGCAGGAACGTCTGCAACTGGTGCTGAAAGTGCTGCGTGAAGGCGGTATTCATACCCCAGCGCTGCGCGAAATTGAATCCTATGATGCGGTGCTGGTGTTGGGTGAAGACCTGACGCAAACCGGCGCGCGCGCGGCTCTGGCGGTACGTCAGGCGGTGAAAGGCAAAGCGCGTGAAATGGCGGCGGCGCAGAAAGTGGCTGACTGGCAGATTGCGGCGATCCTCAACATCGGCCAGCGCGCGAAGCATCCGCTGTTTGTCACCAACGTCGACGATACCCGTCTTGACGACATCGCGGCCTGGACCTACCGCGCGCCGGTGGAAGATCAGGCACGCCTTGGTTTTGCTATCGCGCATGCGCTGGACAATAGCGCGCCGGCCGTTGAAGGCCTGGATCGCGACCTGCAAAACAAGATCGATGTGATCGTCCAGGCGCTGGCCGGGGCGAAGAAACCGCTGATCGTTTCCGGCACCAACGCCGGTAGCGCGGAGATTATTCAGGCGGCAGCCAACGTGGCGAAAGCCCTGAAGGGCCGTGGCGCCGACGTTGGCGTAACCATGATCGCGCGTGCGGTGAACAGTATCGGTTTGGGCATGATTGGCGGCGGTTCTCTGGAAGCGGCGTTAAGCGAGCTGGAATCCGGCGCGGCAGACGCGGTCGTGGTGCTGGAAAACGACCTGCATCGCCACGCTTCTGCGGCACGCGTTGACGCCGCGCTCGCCAAAGCGCCGCTGGTGATGGTGATTGACCATCAGCGCACCGCGATTATGGACAAAGCGCATCTGGTCCTCTCTGCGGCAAGCTTCGCCGAAAGCGACGGAACGGTTATCAACAACGAAGGCCGCGCACAGCGCTTCTTCCAGGTGTATGACCCGGCGTACTACGACAGCAACACCGTGATGCTCGAAAGCTGGCGCTGGCTGCACTCGCTGCACAGCACCGTGCAGAGCCGTGAAGTGGACTGGACGCAGCTCGATCACGTTATTGATGCGGCTATCGAGAAGCTGCCGCAGCTGGCGGGCATTAAAAATGCCGCGCCGGACGCCAGCTTCCGTATCCGCGGTCAGAAACTGTCGCGTGAACCGCACCGCTACAGCGGTCGTACGGCGATGCGCGCCAACATCAGCGTGCACGAGCCGCGTCAGCCGCAGGATAAAGACACCATGTTTGCCTTCTCGATGGAAGGGAACAACCAGCCGTCAGCGCCACGTTCGCAAATCCCGTTCGCCTGGGCGCCGGGCTGGAACTCCCCGCAGGCATGGAACAAGTTCCAGGCCGAAGTGGGCGGCAAACTGCGCCACGGCGATCCGGGCGTGCGTTTGATTGAAGCATCGGAAAGCGGTCTGGAATTCTTTACCACCGTTCCGGCAAGCTTCCAGGCGCAGGAAGGCAACTGGCGTATTGCGCCGTACTACCATCTGTTCGGTAGCGACGAAATGTCCCAGCGCTCTCCGGTGTTCCAGAGCCGTATGCCGCAGCCGTACATCAAGCTGAACCCGGCAGATGCCGCGAAGCTTGGCGTTAACGCGGGCGCGAATATCGCCTTTAGCTACGACGGCCAGACCATCGTTCTCCCGCTGCTCATCTCTGAAGGGCTGGCGGCAGGGCAGGTGGGCTTACCGATGGGCTTGCCGGGCATTGCGCCGGTGCTGGCGGGTGCGCGCCTTGATAATCTGCAGGAGGCAAAAGCATGAGTTGGTTAACGCCGGATCTGATTGAGATCCTCCTCAGCATTGTTAAAGCCGTGGTCATCCTGCTGGTGGTGGTCACCTGCGGGGCGTTCATGAGCTTCGGCGAACGTCGCCTGCTGGGTCTGTTCCAGAACCGCTACGGGCCGAACCGCGTGGGCTGGGGCGGTTCGCTCCAGCTGGTTGCGGACATGATCAAGATGTTCTTTAAAGAAGACTGGGTACCGAAATTCTCGGACCGCGTCATCTTTACGCTGGCACCGATGATCGCCTTTACCTCGCTGCTGCTGGCCTTCGCCATTGTGCCGGTCAGCCCAAGCTGGGTGGTCGCCGACCTCAATATTGGCGTCCTGTTCTTCCTGATGCTGGCAGGCCTCGCGGTGTACGCGGTGCTGTTCGCCGGCTGGTCGAGTAACAACAAATACTCCCTGCTGGGGGCGATGCGTGCGTCTGCGCAGACCCTGAGCTACGAGGTGTTCCTCGGTCTGTCCCTGATGGGCGTGGTGGCACAAGCCGGTTCATTCAATATGACCGACATCGTTAATAACCAGGCTCACCTGTGGAACGTGATTCCGCAGTTCTTCGGCTTCATTACCTTTGCGATTGCGGGCGTAGCGGTGTGTCACCGTCACCCGTTTGACCAACCGGAAGCCGAGCAGGAACTGGCTGATGGTTACCACATTGAATATTCCGGCATGAAATTCGGTCTGTTCTTCGTGGGGGAATACATCGGTATCGTTACCGTATCGGCGATGATCGTGACGCTGTTCTTCGGTGGCTGGCAAGGCCCGTTCTTACCGCCGTTCATCTGGTTCGCGCTGAAAACCGCGTTCTTCATGATGATGTTCATTTTGATTCGCGCCTCATTACCGCGTCCGCGTTATGACCAGGTAATGTCCTTCGGCTGGAAAGTGTGCCTGCCGCTGACGCTGATCAACTTGCTGGTAACGGCGGCTGTCATTCTGTGGCAGGCGCAATAAGGGGCGAATAGACCATGACCTTAAAAGAATTACTCGTAGGCTTCGGCACCCAGGTACGCAGTATCTGGATGATTGGCCTGCATGCGTTCGCCAAACGCGAAACGCAAATGTACCCGGAAGAGCCGGTTTACCTGCCGCCGCGCTATCGTGGCCGTATCGTGCTGACGCGCGACCCGGACGGCGAAGAGCGCTGCGTGGCCTGTAACCTGTGCGCGGTAGCCTGCCCGGTCGGCTGTATCTCTCTGCAGAAAGCAGAGACCAAAGATGGCCGCTGGTATCCGGAGTTTTTCCGCATTAACTTCTCGCGCTGCATTTTCTGCGGCCTGTGTGAAGAAGCGTGCCCGACCACGGCGATTCAGTTGACCCCGGACTTCGAGCTGGGCGAATACAAACGTCAGGATCTGGTGTACGAAAAAGAGGATCTGCTGATTTCCGGTCCGGGTAAATACCCGGAATATAACTTCTACCGGATGGCGGGTATGGCAATCGACGGCAAAGATAAGGGCGAAGCAGAGAACGAAGCTAAGCCTATCGACGTCAAGAGCCTGTTACCGTAAGGAGAGGGGCAATGGAATTCGCTTTTTATATCTGTGGCCTGATTGCTGTCCTCGCGACGCTGCGAGTGATTACGCACACTAACCCGGTACATGCGCTGCTGTATCTGATTATCTCGCTGCTGGCAATTGCCGGGGTGTTCTTCTCGCTGGGCGCGTATTTCGCCGGTGCGCTGGAGATCATCGTGTACGCGGGCGCCATCATGGTGCTGTTCGTCTTCGTGGTGATGATGCTGAACCTGGGCGGCGCTGAAATCGCTCAGGAACGTGAGTGGTTGAAGCCGCAAATCTGGATTGGCCCGGCGATTTTGTCCGCCGTGCTGCTGGCGGTGATGGTTTACGCCATCATCGGCCTGAATGACCAGGGCATCGACGGAAACGCCATCAGCGCGAAAGAAGTCGGTATCGCACTGTTCGGGCCGTACGTTCTGGCGGTAGAACTGGCGTCGATGCTGCTGCTGGCCGGGCTGGTGGTGGCCTTCCACATTGGCCGTGAAGACCGTCCGGGCGAAGTGCTGAGCAACCGTTCCGGCGATAGCGCGAAAAGGAAAACGGAGGAACACGCATGATTCCTTTACAACATGGGCTGATCCTCGCCGCGATTTTATTCGTGCTGGGTTTAACCGGCCTGGTTATCCGCCGTAACCTGCTGTTTATGCTGATTGGGCTGGAAATCATGATTAACGCCGCCGCGCTGGCCTTTGTGGTCGCCGGCAGCTACTGGGGCCAGACCGACGGTCAGGTGATGTATATCCTCGCCATTACCCTTGCGGCTGCGGAAGCAAGTATTGGCCTGGCGCTGCTGCTGCAGCTCCATCGTCGCCGCCAGAACCTGAACATCGATTCAGTATGTGAGTTGCGCGGATGAACATGCTTGCCTTAACCATTATTTTCCCGTTAATTGGCTTTGTCCTGCTGGCCTTCTCCCGCGGGCGCTGGTCAGAAAACCTGTCCGCCACCGTGGGGATTGGCTCGATTGGTCTGTCCGCGCTGGTCACGGCGTACGTCGGCATCGACTTCTTCGCTAACGGCAAACAGGCGTTCAGCCAGCCGCTGTGGACGTGGATGTCCGTCGGTGATTTCAATATCGGTTTCAACCTGGTGCTGGACGGCCTGTCGCTGACCATGCTCTCGGTAGTAACCGGGGTCGGCTTCCTGATCCACATGTTCGCCTCCTGGTACATGCGCGGTGAAGAGGGTTACTCCCGCTTCTTCGCCTACACCAACCTGTTTATCGCCAGCATGGTGGTTCTGGTACTGGCCGATAACCTGCTGCTGATGTATCTGGGCTGGGAAGGCGTGGGCCTGTGCTCCTATCTGCTGATCGGTTTCTACTATACCGATCCGAAGAACGGCGCGGCGGCGATGAAAGCCTTCGTGGTAACTCGTGTGGGTGACGTGTTCCTCGCGTTCGCGCTGTTCATTCTCTACAACGAGCTGGGCACGCTGAACTTCCGCGAAATGGTGGAACTGGCGCCGGCGCACTTTGCCGCAGGCAATAACATGCTGATGTGGGCAACGCTGATGCTGCTGGGTGGTGCCGTCGGTAAATCCGCGCAGCTGCCGTTGCAGACCTGGCTTGCGGACGCGATGGCCGGCCCGACGCCGGTCTCCGCGCTGATCCACGCCGCCACCATGGTCACCGCGGGTGTCTACCTGATTGCCCGTACCCACGGCCTGTTCCTGATGACGCCGGAAGTGCTGCATCTGGTGGGTATCGTTGGAGCGATTACGCTGGTGCTGGCAGGCTTTGCCGCGCTGGTGCAGACCGACATCAAACGTGTACTCGCGTACTCCACCATGAGCCAGATTGGCTACATGTTCCTGGCGCTGGGCGTGCAGGCGTGGGATGCGGCCATTTTCCATCTGATGACCCACGCGTTCTTCAAAGCGCTGCTGTTCCTGGCGTCCGGCTCGGTGATTCTGGCCTGTCATCACGAACAGAACATCTTCAAGATGGGCGGCCTGCGTAAGTCGATTCCGCTGGTGTATGCCTGCTTCCTGGTCGGTGGCGCCGCGCTCTCTGCGCTGCCGCTGATTACCGCGGGCTTCTTCAGTAAAGACGAAATCCTTGCCGGGGCGATGGCTAACGGTCATATCAATCTGATGGTGGCGGGTCTGGTCGGTGCGTTCATGACCTCGCTGTACACCTTCCGTATGATCTTCATCGTCTTCCACGGTAAAGAGCAGATTCATGCGCACGCAGGGAAGGGGATTACCCATCACCTGCCGCTGATTGTGCTGATGGTGCTGTCGACCTTCGTGGGCGCGCTGATTGTGCCGCCGCTGCACGGCGTACTGCCGGCGACGACCGAACTGGAACATGGCCGCGTGCTGACGCTGGAAATCACCTCAGGCATCGTGGCGATTGCCGGTATCCTGATTGCCGCATGGCTGTGGCTGGGTCAACGTACGCTGGTGACCTCTATCGCCAACAGCGCGCCGGGCCGTCTGCTGGGTACCTGGTGGTACAACGCCTGGGGCTTTGACTGGCTGTACGACAAAGTGTTCGTTAAGCCATTCCTGGGCATCGCCTGGCTGCTGAAGAGCGACCCGCTCAACGCGCTGATGAACATTCCGGCGATCCTTTCCCGCTTTGCTGGCAAAGGCCTGGTGCTGAGCGCGAACGGTTATCTGCGCTGGTATGTTGCGTCAATGAGCATTGGTGCCGTGGTGGTGCTGGCGCTGTTGATGGTATTGCGTTAATTCGTTGGGGAGGGTTTTCCTCCCCATGAAAATGTCGTGCTGTTTTCCTGTTCCGGCGAGCGATGTCGCCACCGGATAGTTGAATAAGGAAATGAATTGCCATGTTATTACCCTGGCTAATACTGATTCCCTTTATTGGCGGTTTCCTCTGCTGGCAGACCGAACGCTTTGGCGTGAAGATGCCGCGCTGGATAGCGCTGATTACCATGGGACTGACGCTGGCGCTTGGCCTGCAGCTGTGGCTGCAGGGCGGCTACTCACTCACGCAATCTGCCGGTCTGCCGCAGTGGCAGTCTGAGTTCATCCTGCCGTGGATCCCGCGTTTTGGGATCACTATCCACCTTGCTATCGACGGCCTGTCGCTGCTGATGGTGGTGTTGACCGGTCTGCTGGGTGTGCTGGCGGTGCTCTGTTCCTGGAATGAAATCCAGAAATACCAGGGCTTCTTCCACCTCAACCTGATGTGGATCCTGGGCGGCGTTATCGGCGTGTTCCTCGCCATCGACATGTTCCTGTTCTTCTTCTTCTGGGAGATGATGCTGGTGCCGATGTACTTCCTGATCGCGCTCTGGGGCCATAAAGCCTCCGACGGTAAAACGCGTATCACGGCGGCCACCAAGTTCTTCATCTATACCCAGGCAAGCGGTCTGGTGATGCTGATTGCCATCCTGGCGCTGGTGTTCGTGCACCACGATGCGACCGGCGTATGGACCTTCAACTATCAGGATCTGCTGAAGACCCCGATGTCCCACAGCGTGGAATATCTGCTGATGCTCGGCTTCTTCATCGCTTTTGCGGTGAAAATGCCGGTGGTTCCGCTGCACGGCTGGCTGCCAGACGCGCACTCTCAGGCACCTACCGCCGGTTCCGTTGACCTCGCCGGTATCTTGCTGAAAACCGCGGCCTACGGTCTGCTGCGCTTTGCGCTGCCGCTGTTCCCGAATGCTTCCGCCGAGTTCGCGCCTATCGCCATGTGGCTGGGTGTCATCGGTATCTTCTACGGCGCGTGGATGGCGTTTACCCAGTACGATATCAAACGTCTGATTGCTTACACCTCCGTTTCCCACATGGGCTTCGTGCTGATTGCTATCTATACCGGCAGCCAGCTGGCGTACCAGGGCGCGGTGATTCAGATGATTGCGCACGGTCTGTCCGCGGCCGGCCTGTTCATTCTGTGTGGCCAGCTGTACGAGCGCCTTCATACCCGTGACATGCGTCAGATGGGCGGTCTGTGGAGCAAAATTAAGTGGCTGCCGGCGCTGTCAATGTTCTTTGCCGTCGCGACGTTGGGGATGCCGGGTACCGGTAACTTCGTCGGCGAATTTATGATCCTGTTCGGCAGCTACCATATCGTGCCGGTGATTACGGTGATTTCCACCTTTGGTCTGGTCTTCGCTTCAGTGTATTCACTGGCGATGCTGCACCGGGCGTACTTCGGCAAAGCGAAGAGCGAAATCGCGGCAAAAGAGCTGCCAGGGATGTCGCTGCGCGAGCTGTTCATCGTGCTGTTGCTGGTCGTGCTTCTGGTTCTGCTGGGCTTCTACCCGCAACCGATTCTCGACACGTCACATTCTGCGATGGGCAACATCCAGCAGTGGTTTGTTAATTCTGTTTCAACTACAAGGCCGTAATTCGCCATGACAATAACTCCACAACAACTGATCGCGCTGTTACCGCTGCTGATCGTCGGCTTGACGGTGGTGGTTGTGATGCTCTCCATTGCGTGGCGACGCAATCACTTCCTCAATGCCACGCTGTCGGTCATTGGGCTTAACGCTGCGCTGGTGTCGCTCTGGTTTGTTGGCCAGGCGGGCGCGATGGACGTCACCCCGCTGATGCGCGTTGACGGTTACGCGATGCTCTACACCGGGCTGGTGCTGCTGGCGAGCCTGGCGACCTGCACTTTCGCCTATCCGTGGCTTGAGGGCTACACCGATAACCGGGAAGAGTTCTATCTGCTGGTGCTGATTGCCGCGCTGGGCGGCATTCTGCTGGCTAACGCCAACCATCTGGCGGCGCTGTTCCTTGGGATTGAGCTTATCTCTCTGCCGCTGTTCGGTCTGATTGGCTACGCTTTCCGCCAGAAACGTTCGCTGGAAGCGAGCATCAAATACACCATTCTGTCCGCTGCCGCATCGTCGTTCCTGCTGTTCGGTATCGCGCTGCTGTACGCGCAGTCTGGCGACCTGTCGTTCCTGGCGCTCGGTAAGAGCCTCAGCGACAACATGCTGCACGAACCGCTGCTGCTGGCAGGCCTTGGGATGATGATTGTTGGTCTGGGCTTCAAGCTTTCGCTGGTGCCGTTCCACCTGTGGACGCCAGACGTTTACCAGGGCGCGCCTGCGCCGGTCTCCACCTTCCTGGCGACCGCCAGCAAGATTGCCATCTTCGGGGTGGTGATGCGTCTGTTCCTGTACGCGCCGGTAGGCGACAGCGAAGCGGTACGCGTGGTGCTGGGGATTATCGCCTTCGCCTCTATCATATTCGGTAACCTGATGGCGCTGAGCCAGACCAACATCAAACGTCTGCTGGGTTACTCCTCTATCTCCCACCTCGGCTACCTGCTGGTGGCGCTGATTGCGCTGCATAGCGGTGAGATGTCGATGGAGACCGTTGGCGTTTACCTGGCCGGTTACCTGTTCAGCAGCCTCGGCGCGTTCGGCGTCGTCAGCCTGATGTCCAGCCCGTACCGTGGCCCGGATGCAGATTCCCTGTACTCCTACCGTGGTCTGTTCTGGAACCGTCCGATTCTGGCGGCGGTGATGACGGTGATGATGCTGTCGCTGGCCGGTATCCCGATGACCCTCGGCTTTATCGGTAAGTTCTACGTGCTGGCTGTCGGCGTCCAGGCGCACCTGTGGTGGCTGGTTGGCGCGGTGGTGGTTGGCTCCGCGATTGGCCTCTACTACTACCTGCGCGTTGCCGTGAGCCTGTACCTCAGCGCACCTCAGCAGCCGGGCCGCGATGCGCCGTCTAACTGGCAGTACAGCGCGGGTGGTATCGTGGTGCTGATCTCCGCGTTGCTGGTGCTGGTGCTGGGTATCTACCCGCAGCCGCTGATTAACATCGTTCAGCTGGCGATGCCGCTGATGTAATCCAGCGTGATGATGTCAATAACCGCCGATTTATCGGCGGTTTTTTTATGCGTGAAAGCGTGTAGGGTAGTCGCATATAAATCTGAATGGAGCCGCTAATGAGAACGCAAAAAAGATGTCTGGGACACGTGGCCATTGTGGTCGACGACTACGACCGCGCGATTGAGTACTACACGGACAAACTGGGGTTCACGCTTATTGAAGATACGCCACAGCCGGGTAAACGCTGGGTGGTGGTATCACCCAACCCGGAAAGCGACTGCAATCTTCTGCTGGCGCGCGCGTCCAACGAACGGCAGGAAGGTTTTATCGGTAACCAATGCGGCGGAAGAGTCTTTCTGTTCCTACAGACCGATGATTTCTGGCGCGATTACCATGCCATGAAGGCGAAAGGCGTGCATTTCTGCGAAGCGCCGCGCGAGGAGGAGTACGGTACGGTGGTGGTGTTTGAAGATCTGTATGGCAACCGCTGGGATCTTTATCAGAACGCGTAGACCGCGTGATGACAGGCGATCCTGGCGATCGCCTGTGTGTTGTGAGGTTACTTCGCCGCCAGCTCGCGACGAATGATTTCCGCCCCCGCGCTCAGCGCGTTGAGCTTGCCCTGGGCCACGTGGCGCGGCAGCGGTGCCATGCCGCAGTTAGTTGACGGATACAGTTTGTCGGCATCCACAAACTGCAGGGCTTTGCGCAGGGTATCGGCAACTTCTTCCGCCGTCTCGACGGTATGGTTGGCGACGTCAATGGCCCCGACCATCACCTTTTTACCGCGAATCAGTTCCAGCAGGTCCATCGGCACGCGGGAGTTATGGCACTCCAGCGAGATGATATCGATATTCGACGCCTGCAGCTTCGGAAACGCTTCTTCATATTGACGCCACTCGTTGCCCAGCGTCTTTTTCCAGTCGGTATTGGCTTTAATACCGTAGCCATAACAGATATGCACGGCGGTTTCGCATTTCAGCCCCTCAATCGCGCGCTCCAGCGTGGCGATGCCCCAGTCGTTAACTTCATCAAAGAAGACGTTAAAGGCCGGCTCGTCAAACTGGATAATGTCCACGCCCGCCGCTTCCAGCTCGCGCGCTTCCTGATTGAGGATTTTGGCAAATTCCCAGGCCAGCTTTTCGCGGCTTTTGTAGTGGGCATCGTACAGGGTATCGATCATGGTCATCGGCCCCGGCAGCGCCCATTTTATCGGCTGTGTGGTGAGCTGGCGCAAATAACGCGCGTCGTCCACAAAGACCGGTTTTTTACGCTCGACGGCACCGACCACGGTCGGCACGCTGGCATCGTAGCGATTACGAATTTTCACCACTTCGCGTTTTTCAAAATCGACGCCGCTGAGGTGCTCAATAAAGGTGGTGACAAAATGCTGACGGGTTTGCTCACCGTCGCTGACAATATCAATTCCGGCCCGGAGCTGATCGTCCAGTGACAAACGCAGCGCATCCTGTTTGCCCAGAATTAACTCTTCATTCTGTAATTTCCACGGCGACCACAGCGTTTCCGGCTGCGCGAGCCAGGACGGTTTTGGTAAGCTGCCAGCCGTTGATGTCGGGAGCAATGTTTTCATAATAGATAACCTTTCAATGTGAATTCATTAAAGCGCGTAGTCGGCTGACCATTGCTCAAGAATATGTTTGTACGGTTTGATAAAGTGTTCTTCGGTGAATTTGCCTTGCTCAATGGCGAGCCGGCTGCGTTCTTCCCGGTCGTAAACAATTTTGGTTAATGAATGATCCTGCTGACTCAGATTCGGCTGATAGTGCAAACCTGCCGCGGAGTTAGCGTTATAAATTTCCGGACGATAAATTTTCTGGAAGGTCTCCATCGTGCTGATGGTGCCGATCAGTTCCAGGTCGCTGTAGTCGCTCAGCAAATCGCCGGTAAAGAAGAAGGCCAGCGGCGCGACGCTGTTTTTCGGCATGAAATAGCGCACCTTCAGGCCCATCTTGCTGAAATAATGTTCGGTTAACGAGGTGCCGTGCTGCTGGTATTCAATCCCCAGAACCGGATGCTGATTGCCGGTCTGCTGATAGGCGTTCTTATTGGATACGCTAAGGCAGATGACCGGCGGTTTTTTAAACTGTGCTTTGTATTCTGCTGAATTAACGAAATGCTTAAAGATGTTGCCATGCAAATCGCCAAAGTTTTCCGGGATCGTAAATTCAGTGCGATGCTTATTATGCTCCAATAGCAGGACGCTAAAGTCATAATCGCGAACGTAAGATGAGAAGTTATTGCCAACAATCCCTTCAATTCGTTCGTTGGTTTTTTTATCAATAATATTGGTTTTCAGAATTTCAATGGCTGGAAAGGCGGTGCCCGCAATATGCATTTCAACGGAAATAATATCCAGCTCAACGGAATAACGATCGCCTTGCGGATTATCCCAGTACGCTAAGTTATTGAAGCGATTATCAATCATCTTGAGCGTATTACGTAAGTTCTGCTGACGGTTTTCACCGCGTGCAAGATTGGCAAAATTAGTCGTGATACGGGTATTCTCAGAAGGATTATAATTTTCGTCGAAAAGGCTGTGCTTAATAGTAAAAGTAAAATCGTTATTCATGGCAGTCTTGCCTCCTGAGTCGGGAAATGAAAACCGAGCCTGTTGATGATTCAGCGTGTTTTGCTTCACGCATCCGGCGGCTTCATGTTGCCAATAAGTTAATAATGTGTATTTTATGCCAGAGCCTCTGGAGGAGTGAAAGCGACTTAATTTCATTGCAACATGAGACATCTTCATGATGCGCTAGCGCTACGGCGGTTTTTCTCAACATCACCCGGCGCCACTCGACGAGGCGCATAACGCCCTGACCTGGTAAATCCCGCCAAACGCACCTATAGTCGTGACAGATTTCCCGCAACAGGACTCAGCAATGCGCTTTAACGGACTGACCAAAGGTTTCTTTATTTTCATTCTCGCCCTCGTCACCTGGGCATTTTTCGACGTTCTTTCTCCCTATTTTTCCGCCATTCTGTGGGCGGCTATTCTCACCGTGGTGTTCAACCCGGTGAAAAATAAGCTGCGTAGCGCGTTGGGCGAGCGCAACGAGCTGGCATCGCTCATCACGATTGTCATTATTTGCCTGATTGTGTTTATTCCGCTGATGGCGATCCTGTCATCGCTGGCGCTTGAGCTGAACGTGATTTACACCAAGCTGCAGGAGAACAACACGCGTTTTCCGCAGGTCATTGCCAGCATTTTTTCGCATCTGCCACACTGGGCACGCGGTTTTCTGATAGAGCACGACCTGGATAACGTCGCGCAAATTCAGAAAAAACTCTCTGATGTCGCGCTGGCGGGGGGGCAGTACCTGGCCGGCAGCGCGTTCCTGATAGGTAAGGGCACCTTCGGTTTCGCCATTAGCTTCGGCATCATGCTGTATCTGCTGTTCTTCCTGCTAAAAGATGGCCCATATCTGGTGAATCAGATTCTGGACTCGCTGCCGCTGACCGATTTTGTGAAACAGCATCTGTTTGCCAAATTTGTCGGCGTCACCCGGGCGACGGTCAAAGGCACGGCGGTGGTGGCGGTGGTTCAGGGGACGCTGGGCGGCATTGCGTTTGCCATTGTCGGTATTGACGGGAGCGTGCTGTGGGGGGCGTTGATGGCGTTTCTGTCGCTGGTACCCGCCGTGGGTTCGGCGATTATCTGGGTTCCGGCGGCGATATTTCTCTTCGCCACCGACCAGCTGTGGCAAGGGCTCTTTATCGTCGGTTTCTTTATCGTGATTGTCGGGCTGGTGGACAACATTCTGCGCCCGCTGCTGGTGGGGAAAGACACCAAAATGCCTGACTACCTGATCCTGATTACCACCATTGGCGGTATGGAAATTTACGGCATCAACGGCTTTGTCATCGGTCCGCTGATTGCGGCGCTGTTCCTCGCCTGCTGGAACCTGTTCTCCGGGCGTGACCACGCGGGGAACGTTGAAGGGTTGGACGAAGAGTTTATGGCGGAAGGAAAAAATCCTCCAGATGCGTAATGCCATGACGATAACAAAAGGCGGCTACGGCCGCTTTTTTTATTGTCACGCGGAAATGGGCATTTCCTATAATTTCCATGATGCTTATTGAATATTCGTCGCAGAAGGAAGCCATCGGTGAGAATAGCGACCATAACAAACTGGGCCTACGGCGCGACGGTCTGTCTGACTATCGCCTCCGGTATCGTCATGTTGATGGCCTCCAGCGCGGACAATACTGAACGTCAGGCGGTGGCGCAGCGACAGGTGTTCGACCAGCTCACTGAGGAGATCGACAACGACGCCTGGGCGCTATCCGATCTGGCGCGCTTGTACGTCGTCGGCAGAGACCCGGATGTGCTGAAGGAATACCGGCAGAAAGAAACCGCGCTGAAATCGATTGAACACCGATTATCAAAACTGAACGACGTCGGGGCGACGGGCGAGGAGCTGGCGCTGTTGCACGAGGGCGTGCAGATTGTCGATGCGCTGCAGGACGAGCAGCAAGCGGCGCTGGCCAATATGGCGCGCGGTGAAACCGCACAGGCGATGGCGCTGCTTTACGGCAAAATTTATGAGCAGGAGTTGGACCGCGCGCAGGAACGACTCGATCACTTCCGCCAGCTTCTGGATAACCGCGCGCGCGATGCCATTGACGATGCGACGCGGGCGTCCCGCACGCTGCGCACGCTGTCGGAAGTGATGGTGGGGCTGACGGCGCTGCTGTTTTTATTCGTGCTGGGCTTTATTTTACAACACCGCGTACTGCGCCCGGTCGTGCGTTTGAGCGACGTGGTGCACCGGCTGGCATCGCAGGATTATGCCGTGGAAACGCCCGACTTCAAGCAAATTGATGAAATTGGCGATATGGCGCAGGCGGTGCGTATTTTCCGCGAAAACGGCCTGGCCCGGCAGCAGCTGGAGAAAGAGCGCGATGCCAACTGGGCGATACGCGAACTGCTGGCGCGGATGACTCAGCGCCTACAAGGCTGCGAGAATTTTGACGACGTCATTAACGTCGCGGAGCTGTTCGCGCCGAACATTGCGCCCGGCGTGGCCGGACGGCTGTTTGTTCTCGACCGCGATCCCTGGCAGATGCGCTGTGTTGCCGAGTGGCTATCGCCGGAGGGGAAAGCGAGTCCTTTCCACCCGGATGAATGTTGGGCGGTACGTCGCGGCCAAAGCCATCCGCCGGTGCACGGCGAGCCGGATATCGGCTGCTACCATCTGCCGGAGACGTGCCACAGCCATTCCCTGTGCGTACCGCTGATTGCCCAGGGCGAGGCGATTGGGCTGCTCTCATTCCAGAATCTCAATGAGCAAACCG
This sequence comes from Kluyvera sp. Awk 3, assembly GCF_028069715.1. Lineage (NCBI taxonomy): Bacteria > Pseudomonadati > Pseudomonadota > Gammaproteobacteria > Enterobacterales > Enterobacteriaceae > Kluyvera > Kluyvera sp. Awk 3. Next base: position 22,461 of record NZ_JANEWH010000025.1, read on the forward strand.
CCTCGACACGCGCCTATCTGGAGCTGATGGCGGAGGCGCTGGGGCTGGCCCTGGCCAACCAGCGGCTGCGCGACGCGCTGCTGGAAAAAGCGCTGTACGACCCGCTGACCGGGCTGCGTAATCGCCACCACCTCGAAGATATGCTGGGCACTCAGTTGAACCTGGCCATGCGCAGCAAAGAACCGCTCAGTTGCTTGATGATCGATATCGATCACTTTAAACACATTAACGACCGGTTTGGCCACGAGGCGGGGGATGGGGTGATTAAAAGCGTCGCCGCGATTATTCAGCGTGTGGTGCGCGATCAGGGCACGGCTTTCCGCTACGGCGGTGAAGAGTTCCTGGTGCTGCTTAACGGCATGGATGAAGAGGCCGCCAGCCGCGTTGCCACCGATATTTATAACGGCGTGCGCGAGATGGCGCTGCGTTTTGCCGGGACGGATATTGGCCACGTGGACGTCTCGATCGGCGTCGCCAGCTACCCGGAACATGTCCAAAGTGACAACCTGCTGCGCGCTGCCGACGTGGCGCTCTATCGCGCGAAAGAGCTGGGGCGGGCGCGAATTGTCAGCTTTGGCATGCTGGAGGCCGGATGACCGGCATTGCGCTGGACCGCCGCTTTCCAGTACTGTGATTAAATGTAAACAGAAAGTGAAGCGGGCCTATGCATCTCGATTTTCGCCAACTGCGCAACTTTGTCGCGCTGGTTGAATATGGCAGTTTTAATCGCGCGGCGGAGGCGGTCTGCCTGTCGCAATCGGCGTTCAGCCGCAGCATTCAGGCGCTGGAGCAGAGCGTCGGCCACCCGCTTTTTGACCGTCAGAGCAAGCTCCCGACCCTGACGCTGCATGGGCAAACCTTGCTGCCCTACGCGCGTCGCTTTCAGGAGCTGAACGTCGAGTTAAGCAGCCATCTGCGTGAAGCGGACGATGCGCAAAACGGCGAAGTAGCGTTCGGTTGCGGCCCGGCGCCCGGCGCGCGGTTAATTCCGGCGGCGGTCGGTGAATTTCACCGGCGTCTGCCGCAGGCGAGGGTGCGTTTTCATATCGACAACTGGTATGCCCTGCACCATGCGCTGACCTCGCAGCAATACCCGTTTGTGGTGGCCGACAGCTGGCAGGCCGAGCTGGATCCACAGCTGCGGGTTCAGCCGCTCAGCCCGCAACGCTGTTTCTTCGTCTGCCACGCCAGCCATCCGTTGGCAAAGCAGGGGCCTGTTTCTATTCAACAGATGTTGCGCTATCCGTTTGCCGCCCCCTATTTACCGCCGGGTGTGCGTAAAGTGTTAGCGACGCTGAGCCAGCGGCAAGACTTTACCCCGGCGATCCAGTGCGACCATATCTATGCGCTGTGGTCGACGCTGGCGCATACCGAGGCGATAAGCTTCGCCAGTGAAGATGGTTTTGCGCTGTGCCAGCACAGTCATCAGTTGGTTAAGCTGGAGTTGAGCGACCTGCCGGACGAGTGGCGGCTGATGCAGACCCGGTTTGCGATTATCTCCCCGGTTCATGCAGCCCAGCCGCCGCTTGCAGAAAAGCTGATGGAGATTATCCTGCATGCCGACCGTCAGCTTCAGCCGTTGACGCAGGGTGTGAGCGTTTAACCGGCGTTGAGCGGCTGGCCCTGAGGATTGTACTGCGGCCAGTGTTTCTCCAGCTTCTGACTTTTCAACGCCTGTTCAACAAACTGGCCGTCTACCCATTGCTTCGCGTCAAATGCGCTGCGAATCAGTCGACCATTTTTGGCCTGTTCGACGCTGCTGCTGAAGCTCTCGGTCAGAAACGGGTCGATACGCGGTGAGGTGCTAAAGTTCAGCTCCTGCGGCTGGAGCTCTTCGAGGAACAGGGCTTGCGGAATCTGGCTCTGTCTGGCCATTTCCGCTGACCAGGCTTCACGATTGGCCTCGTTGCTGATTTCCGCCGCATTTTTTACCAGCACGTCGATAATCTGCTGGGTGGCCTGCGGCCAGGCTTCGATAAAGCTCTGGGTGCCCAGGAAGCCCGCCTGGGTGGTGTTCTGACGGCCGGAATCGCCGCTTTTCACCACCACGTCTATCTTATCGCCGCGCAGCGCCAGCAGCGAGACGCCGCCCCACACCGCATCGACGCGTCCGGCGGCCAGCGCCGCTTTGCCCGCGTTCCAGTCGAGATTGATCACCTGCAGTTGACGCTCGGTCAAACCTGCGCTTTGTAACGCGCGGTCAAAGGCCAACTGGTCAGCCGTGCCACGATAGACCGCCACGCGCTTACCCTTCAGGTCGGCCAGCGTTTTGATGCCCGAGGCTTTTGTGGCGGCCAGGTACGATTCTGAACCGCGGCTGCCTAACAGCAGGCGCGTCGGCAGACCGTTGGCCTTGCCAATAATGGCGGCCAGGTCGCCAAGGTAAACGAAATCAAGCTGTCGGTTGGCCAGCGCTTCATTCACCGCCGGGCCCGCGCCTTTAAAGAACTGCCATTGAACCTCGACGCCCTGCGGCTTGAACACGTCTTCAAGCTGATGGCGAATATACGCCATCCCCACCGGCCCCTCGATAAACGGCTGACTACCCGCGCTTTGATCCGGTACGCCGATACGAATGGTACGCAGCTCTTCGGCGTGAAGGCTGGTCATCAGACCGACCGTTGCCGTCAGTGCCAGTATGGTGCGGCGAAAAAGTGCTTTCATCATAACGTCTTGCTCCCCTGAGTTTTTTTCTCACCCTAAAGAGCCGCCCGCCCCGCTGTTAAATACTTTTATTGGCAAAGCAAAGGCAAAAAAAAGCTAAAGCAAAGGCCGCGTACCCGGCAGGCTGAAATGCATTTGTTGCATCGGGATTATTCACGTAACGCAATGGCGGCGTGCGAAAAGTCACGTTTTTATAGCGGCATAACTTCACGAAAAGTGGACCGCTATGTCGCAGATACTCATCAGAACCCGCCTTCCCGGAAGGCCCATATTCCGGCTGAACGGCTGGCCGTGGCTGTTGCCCGCGCTGCTGTTTGTCCTGTGGTTCATCGCCGCTCGCGAAGGCTGGATGCCGGAGCAGATCCTGCCGCCACCGTCGGTGGTTGCCGATACCGCACTGTCGTTATTCGGCGGCGACCTGCTGGCGCAGTGGGGATTCAGCCTCCAGCATCTGGCGCTGGGGCTGCTGTTAGGCACCCTGGCCGGAACGCTGCTTGGCGCGCTGTTTGGTTTAGTCCCTACGGCGGCGCAGCGAGTGGAGCCGCTGTTTTACGCGCTGGCGCAGATTCCCACGCTGGGCTGGATCCCGCTGTTTATGGTGCTGTTCGGCATTGATAACGGTTTGAAGCTGGCGGTGATTGTGAAAACCACCGTCGTGCCGATGACGCTGAATACCCAGCAGGCGGTGACCAGCGTACCGCTGACGCTGAGTGAAGCGGGCAGGGTGATGAATTTTTCCCGCTGGCAGCGCCTGCGCTGGCTGGTGATCCCGGCGAGTCTGCCGGGTTGGTTTACCGGCCTGCGGCTGGCGCTTTCACAGGCCTGGGTGTCGCTGATTGTTGTCGAACTGCTGGCTTCTTCGGAAGGCATTGGCTACCTGATGGTCTGGGGACGTCAGCTGTTTCAACTGGATATCGTCTTCGTCACCATCGCCGTGGTGGGGATTAGCGGCATGCTGATGGAGTGGGCGGCGAATCGCGCCTACTCGCGGCTGGTGTTCTGGCCGCAGCCCGCGACAGGTCGCCTGGCCTGGAAACCGCAGGCCAGCTGGCGCGCGTTGCAGCTGCCGGCGCTGCTGCTGGTGTTGTGGCAACTGGCGAGCCAGTGGGGCTGGATCGACGGCGCGTTGTTCTCCTCGCCGCTGGCGGTGGCCGATCGCTTTGTGTTGGGGATGGTGAACGGTGAGCTAACCGCGGCGATGCTGGCAAGCCTTGGTCGCGCGCTGATCGGCGGCGCGCTGGGGATCGCGAGCGGCCTGCTTTGCGGGCTGCTGTTAGCGCTACGACCGCGCGCGGGGCACATCTTCACGCCAACGCTCAACGTTCTACGCCATATTGCGCTGTTCGCCTGGCTGCCGCTGCTGACCGCATGGGTGGGTAACGATAACGGCGGCAAAATTGTCTTTATCGCCCTGGCCTCCTTCTTCCCGATGTTCTTCAGCACTTTACAGGCTGTCACCCAGCGCAGCCCGCAGCTGGACGAGGTCGCTGACGTCCTGCGTTTAAGTGGCTTCGCACGTTTGCGCTCTCTGATTCTCCCCGGCGCGGCGCCGGGTATCTTCGCCGGTCTGCGATTGGCGCTGATTTATGCCTGGCTTGGCAATATCGGCGCGGAGTATTTCATGTCCTCCGGCGTGGGTATCGGCAGTCTGATGATCAACGCCCAGCAGTTGCTGGATATGCCGACCATTCTGTGCGGCATGGTGCTGGTCGGTGTTACCGGCGCGGCGCTGGATAAAGCCGGGCGTTTACTGGAAATTCGCGCCACCCGTTGGCGCCAACAGGAGCAACTATGACCTCTTCGACGCTGGTCTCTTTTCAGCATGTGCGTAAATCCTGGCAACAGGTGACGGCGCTACAGAACTTTAGCCTGGATATTGCCGCCGGCGAGCTGGTGGCGCTGGTGGGCAGCAGCGGCTGCGGGAAATCGACGCTGCTGCGAATGCTGGTGGGCCTGGAGCCGACCACTCAGGGCGAGATTCGGATCAACGGCGAGCGGGTGACCGGCGTGGGTAAAGAGCGCGGCATCGTCTTTCAGGAACCCCGCCTGTTCCCGTGGCTGAACGTTATCGACAACGTGATGCTTGGCCTCGCGGATGAAAAACTTAGCCGGGCCGAGAAGCGCCAGCGAGCGCAGGCGATGCTGGCGCGCGTGCAGTTGACCGAGTTCGCCAGCGCGCTGCCCGCCCAGCTTTCCGGCGGTATGGCGCAGCGCGTAGCGATTGCTCGCGGCCTGGTTGCCCGTCCGCAGATCCTGATGCTCGACGAACCGTTCGGCGCGCTGGATGCCCTGACGCGCCACACGCTCCAGCAGGAACTGTTACAGATTCACCAAAACACCGGCACCACCACGCTGTTGGTGACGCACGATGTGGAAGAGGCGGTGGCGCTTGCCGACCGGGTGGTGGTGCTTTCACCGCGCCCGGGACGGATTCGCGAAGTGGTGAGCCTCGCGCTGCCGCACCCGCGTCTACGCGACGACGCGTCGTTTACCGCCGCCTGCCGGCATATTCGCCAATTGATTACTTCAGCCTGATTCTTTTCTTTAAGGAGCAAATATATGGGACATCCTTCCGTCTACCCAACCGGCGCCACCCTCTACGATCCACAGCGGGCGTGGAGCGGTTACACCCTTTTCCAGGCCACCGAACACGGTGCGGTGCTGGTGGATATGAACGGCCACGTGGTGCGTGAATGGCCTGAACTACACGGGTTTCCCAATAAAATCCTGCCCGGCGGCGCGATTCTTGGCCACAGCGGCGAGCGCGACCCGCGCTACGGCATGCAGGATATGCTCGACCTGATTCAGGTGGACTGGGAAGGTAACGTTACCTGGAAATTCGACCGCTACGAACAGGTGAGCGATCCCGGTAATGAAACCCGCTGGATGGCGCGCGCGCACCATGATTATCAGCGAGCGGGTAACCCGGTAGGCTACTATGCGCCGGGGCTGGAGCCGCAGGTGGAAGGGGGCAATACGCTGATTCTGGCCCACACCAACCTGGTGAACGAGGCCATTTCCGACAAGCTGCTGCTGGACGACACCATTATTGAGGTCGACTGGCAGGGCAACGTGGTATGGGAATGGCGCTGCAGCGACCATTTTGAGGAGCTGGGGTTTGACGACGCGGCGCGTACGGCGCTGTATAACAATCCGAACATGCGCGCCAGCGGCGGCGGCATGGGCGACTGGATGCATATCAACTCTATGTCGGCGCTGGGGCCGAACAAATGGTATGACGCGGGCGATCAACGCTTCCATCCGGACAATATTATCTGGGACGCCCGCGAATCGAATATTATCGCCATTATCGATAAACAGAGCGGCAAGATTGTCTGGCAGCTTGGGCCCGATTACAGCAAGCCGGAGCTGAAGCATATCGGCTGGATTATCGGCCAGCACCACGCGCATATGATTCCGCAGGGGCTACCGGGAGCGGGCAATATCCTGATTTTCGATAACGGCGGCTGGGCCGGATATGGCGCACCGAACCCCGCGTCGGCGGACGGCGTGAAAAACGCCTGGCGCGATCATTCGCGGATCCTCGAGATTAACCCGATTACCCTTGATATCGAGTGGCGCTACTCGCCGTATGAGGCGGACCTGCCGCAGCCGACCGATTCTTACCGTTTCTACAGCCCGTACATCAGCAATATGCAGCGTCTGGAAAACGGCAACACCTTAATTAACGAAGGCTCAAACGGGCGTATTTTCGAGGTCACCCGTGACCATGAAATCGTCTGGGAATACATTTCGCCGTTCTGGGGTAAGACGCTGAATAACAATATGGTTTACCGCGCTTACCGTATACCGTATGGCTGGATCCCACAGCTGGCGCAGCCGCAGGAGACGCCGATTGCCGCCGTCGATGTTCGCACCTTGCGCCAGCCCGGTGCGGCAGCGGCAGGTCCCGCGCAGAGCGTGGTGCGGGTGGCGGGCGTGCAGCCCTACAGCAAAAGCGCCGACGCGCTGTGCGTGGCGACGGATAATGACACGCTGCGCCGCAGTCCGAAGCTGTTCCGCGTCGTGGAAAGTGCCTTCAGACCCATCGCTACGGCAAGCGAGCTGGAGAGTGGACGACCGATTCTGCTGTTCGTGGGCGCGGAGCGCTGCGTACATTGCCGCAAACTCTGGCAGCTGCTGGCGCATGAAAAACTCAGCCAGCGGGTTGCCGCGCTCGACAGCCGCTATCTTGATGCGGACCAGCATCAGGAACTCGCCGCGGCCCTCGGCGTACGCGGTTTGCCGACGTTACTGGTGCTGAAACAGGACCAGCCCACGGCACGCGGGCCTGCGCAGCTCTCTCTGGAAGGGCTGCTGGCATGGCTGGATGAGAACGCGGCGTGAGTTGAATAAGGGCAGGGAAGCCCGTATTTACGCTAAGTGGTTTTTATCTCAGCAGGGCGACGTAAATGACGTTCTGATAGCCATCAACAACAGGCGCGCACATCCTGAAAGCCTTACCCTAAATTTCGCACTTCCTTCAACCCGCCGTGATTCGTAGTATATTGAGTGTATTGTTGGTTATCAGGTGCGCTTTATGTCCTACTCCATTGGTGAATTTTCCCGGCTTTGCGGCATTAATGCCACGACGCTTCGCGCCTGGCAGCGTCGCTACGGCCTGCTCAAGCCAGAGCGCACCGATGGCGGGCACCGTCAGTACAGCGATGATGATATCCAGCAGGCGCTCAAAATTCTCGACTGGGTGAAAAAGGGCGTGCCGGTCAGCCAGGTGAAACCGTTGCTGTCCCGCCCGGGGGCACGGCAAACCAATAACTGGCTCACCTTGCAGGAGAGCATGCTGCAACGCCTGAAAGAAGGCAAAATTGAGTCCCTGCGCCAGCTGATTTACGACGCCGGTCGCGAATATCCCCGTCCTGAACTGGTGACGGAAGTGCTGCGCCCGCTGCGCAGTAAAGTCTCGGCCAACGTCGCGGCAATGATGACGCTGCGGGAAATTCTCGACGGCATCATCATCTCCTACACCTCGTTTTGTCTGGAAGGGGATAAACGCGCGCCGGGTGATAATTACCTGATTACCGGCTGGCACCTTAGCGACCCTTGCGAAATCTGGCTTGAAGCGCTGAAACGTACCGGGCAGGGGCATCGCATTGATGTACTTCCCGCGGCGCCCGCCGCGCTGGCCCCGGAGATTTTCCCGCAGCGCAAATGGCTGCTGGTCACTTCCGGCAAACTCACCGTCGCGCGAAAAAAACAGATAGACCTCTGGCAGCAGCAGGTCGATTCTCTTGATGTGATCCCGCTGTAACACCTCCCTCTCCACCATCCTGACGTTTTTCCTTGCCGCTGTTCAGGTGGCAGGGCTGATTTTTGTCATTTTAAACCCATCACAGAATGCTTTTTATCAAATTGAATTTAAAAGGATTAAAAAATTATTTCATCCAAAACTTGGACAAATATTATTAATTGTGTAAGTTTTAAATATGCCATCACACGATGTTGTTGCACGACAAGGTAGGATCTATGAGCGCATTGCCATCCGTCATCGACAGGTTTGTTGATTACTACTCCGGGCTGGACAGCCAGCCCGCTTCGGCGCTTGCCGCGATCTATGATGCGGATGCCACGCTTGTCGATCCTTTCGGCACCCATCGCGGGTTGCTGACGATCCAGCGTTATTTCACGCACCTGCTGGCTAACGTCAACGCCTGCCGCTTTGCCATTGAGACGCCGCTGTATGACGCGCCGCGTTGTGCCGTGGCGTGGACCATGCACTGGTCGCATCCCCGCATTGCCGCAGGCGCATCGCTGGCCCTGAAAGGGTGCTCGATGGTTAAGATTCAGGATGACCGGATCGTTCACCAGCGCGATTACTACGATGCCGGCGAGATGCTCTACGAACACCTGCCGGTGCTGGGCTGGGCGGTGCGTGGCGTCAAACGGAGGGTGCGCTCATGATGACTGTCCTCATCACCGGCGCAACCTCCGGTATTGGCGCAGGGCTGGCAAAATCGTGGGCCGATGACGGTTATCACGTCATTGCCTGCGGCCGCGATGCCCTGCGCCTGGAAACGCTGCGCCTGTACAGCCCCAACATCACCGCGCTGCAGTTCGACATGACCGACCTGGATGCCTGTCGCCAGGCGCTTCAGGGGTGCTACGCCGATCTGGTCATTCTCTGTGCCGGAACCTGCGAGTATCTCGAACGCGGCGTCATCGACGCTGAGCGGGTCGCGCGGGTGATGACCACCAACTTCATGGGGCCGGTCAATTGTCTGGAAGCCTTGCAGTCGCAGCTGATTAGCGGCAGCCGCGTGGTGCTGGTGAGTTCAATGGCGCACTGGCTGCACTTCCCTCGGGCGGAAGCCTATGGCGCGTCGAAAGCGGCGTTAAGCTGGTTTGCCGACTGTCTGCGTCTGGACTGGGAGCCGAAAGGCGTTGCCGTTACCGTGGTTTCTCCGGGATTTGTCGATACGCCGCTGACCCGCAAAAACGATTTCCCCATGCCCGCTCAGGTGAGCGTGGAATATGCGGTGAAAGCCATTCGCCGCGGGATTGCGAAAGGGAAAAACCATATCGCCTTCCCGACCGCTTTTGGCATCGCGCTACGCGCGTTGGCCGGGCTTCCCGCATGTCTGCAGCGCTTATTGTTACGCAGGATGGTGCGCTCATGAAGATCGCGATTATTGGCAGCGGCATCGCCGGGCTGACCTGCGCCTGGCGGCTCGCCGGCCATCATCAGGTCACCGTTTTTGAAGCGGAAGCGACGCCGGGCGGCCATACCGCGACGGTTGATGTCGCTACGCCGCAGGGACACTACGCCATTGATACCGGCTTTATCGTCTACAACGACCGCACCTATCCGCGTTTTATGGGGCTGCTGAGCGAACTGGGTATCCACGGCCAGAAAACGCAGATGAGTTTCTCGGTGCATAACCCGCAAAGCGGCCTTGAATATAACGGCCACACGCTCACCTCGCTGTTCGCCCAGCGGCGTAACCTCGTGAACCCGGCATTCTGGCGGCTACTGAAGGAGATTGTCCGTTTTAATCGTCTGGCCAAACAGGCGTTAAACGATGCCGACCCGTGCGCCACTTTACAGATGTTCCTCGAAGAGCACCGTTTTGACGCCTTTTTTGCCCGTCATTACATTCTGCCGATGGGCGCGGCAATCTGGTCATCATCGCTACACGAAATGCGCCGTTTTCCGTTGCCGCTGTTTTTACGCTTCTTTGAGCATCACGGTCTGCTGGATATCCGTGACCGCCCACAGTGGTATGTGGTTCCCGGCGGCTCGCGTGAGTACATTCGCGCGATGCTGGAACAGCTAGGCGCTCGCCTGACGCTGCGCCTCAACGCGCCGGTACAGCAGGTGATTCGCTACGAGGGCGGGGTGAAAATCCAGCTTGAAGACGCCGTCCACGCCTTCGATCAGGTGATTTTCGCCTGCCACTCCCGACAGGCGCTGGCGATGCTGGAGGAACCCACGCCTGCCGAGCGAGACGTTCTGGGCGCTATCGGCTGGCAACGCAATGAAGTGGTGTTACACGGCGACCGCCGCTGGCTGCCGGTGCGTGAACGCGCCTGGGCAAGCTGGAACTATCGGCTGAGCGAACAGGAGCGGGACAGCGCCTGTGTCACCTACAACATGAATATTCTGCAGGGGTTGCCCGCAGGCAGCCCGCTGTTCTGCGTCACGCTCAATCCCGACGCCTCGATTGACGACCGCTACGTCTGGCGACGCTTTGTTTACGAGCACCCGTTGTTTAACCCGGAAAGCTGGCGCGCGCAGGCGCGTCGCAGCGAGATCAACGGGTTACATCGCAGCTGGTTCTGCGGCGCTTACTGGTATAACGGTTTTCACGAGGACGGGGTTCGCAGCGCGCTGGATGTCGTGCACGGAATAGGGGCGCTCAAATGAACAGTTGCCTTTACCAGGGCGTATTACGCCATCGTCGTTTTCAACCCAAAGCGCACCAGTTTTGCTACCACGTGTTTATGGCCTGGCTCGATCTGGATGAACTGCCACAGCTTCCCGGCGTGGGGGTGAAGCGCAATCGCTTCGCGGCGGCGGCGTTCTATGATGCGGATTATCCGCTGGGAACGCCGTTAAAAGCGCGCGTGCTGGAGCAGCTTGCCCTGCTGACCGGCGAGCAGCCTGACGGCCGCGTTATGCTGCTGACGCAGTTGCGCTACCTCGGCTTCCATTTTAATCCGGTCAATTTTTACTACTGCTATGACCGTTCAGACAGCCTGCGGTGGGTGCTTGCCGAAGTCCGTAATACGCCGTGGAATGAGCGCCACTACTATGCCGTCGACGCCCAGGCGCTGCGGCCGGTGGAAAAAGCCTTCCATGTCTCGCCGTTTAACCCGATGGACATGATCTATCACTGGCGGTTTAACCCGCCAGGCAAAACGCTGCATATGCACATCGAAAATCATCAGACGGCGAAGATATTTGATGCCACCTTGACGCTGAAACGCGAGCCGCTGACGCGAACAAACCTGCGTTCACTGCTGCTGCGCATCCCGTTGATGACGCTGAAAACCGTACTCGCTATTTACTGGCAGGCGCTGAAGCTGTGGCTCAAGCGCGTGCCGCTATACACCCATCCGTGAGCAGGAGTAAACGATCATGACCGATCCCGTCTTTGCGCTTGAACCCGATATTCCGCGCAACGTCCGCATCGCGCGCTGGTTGCTTTTCCGGCTGCTGAGCGGCATTCGCCACGGCTCGCTGACGGTGCGGGAAGGGGCGCAAGCCTTTCAGTTTGGCGACGCGTCTGCCGCATTGCGCGCCGAAGTGCATATTCTCTCCCCCCGGGTGTACTGGCGGGCGCTGACCGGAGGAAGCCTGGCGGCGGCGGAAGCCTGGATTGACGGCGAGTGGCAAACGCATGACTTAACGTCATTGCTGGAGATCTTTGCGCTCAACGGCAGCACGCTAGGAAAGCTGGAGAACGGCTTTCGTCTGCTGGGCAGGCCCATCGAACGCCTGCGCCACTGGACGCGTCGCAACCATCGCCAGCAGGCGCGAGAAAATATCGCCGCGCATTACGACCTCGGTAATGAATTTTATGCGCACTTTCTCGATGAAGAGCTGCTCTATTCCAGCGCGCTGTTTACTGACGATGAGCAGGCGTTGACGCAGGCTCAGCAGGCCAAAATGGCGCGTCTTTGCGAGCAGCTGGCGCTGACCGCCAGCGATCATCTGCTGGAGATTGGTACGGGGTGGGGCGCGATGGCGGAATACGCCGCGCGACATTATGGCTGCCGCGTCACCACCACCACGCTTTCGCAGGAGCAGTTCCTGTGGGCGAAAGCGCGCATTGCCCGCGCCGGGCTTGAGGATCGGGTGCAGGTGTTGCTGTGTGACTATCGCGATCTCACCGGGGAGTTCGACAAACTGGTCTCGGTGGAGATGATTGAGGCCGTCGGCCAACGCTATCTACCCACCTTCTTCCGCACCTGCCAGGCGCGCCTGCGTCCGGGGGGAAAAATGGCGATTCAGGCGATCACCATTCAGGATCAGCGCTATCGCGACTACAGCAAAAGCGTTGATTTTATTCAGCGTTATATCTTCCCCGGCGGTTTTTTGCCCAGCATCACGGTGATGAGCGAACTGATGACGCGGCATACCGATTTCGTGGTGCGCAACCTGTTTGATATGGGGCCGGACTATGCCCGCACGCTGGCGCACTGGCGGCAGCGTTTTACCCACGCCTGGCAGGATATCGAGAAACTGGGCTTCGACGAACGCTTTCGCCGGATGTGGCTGTACTACTTCGGCTACTGCGAGGCCGGTTTCAACGCCCGCACGATAAGCGTGGTGCAACTGACGGCAGAGCGCGTATGAAACGCTATCTGCAGATTTTTCTGTTAGCCGTCGGCTTCGACCTTTACTGGTTTCTGGTGGTGTTCTTTCGGGAGCAAGGACTGGTGTTGTGGCTCGGGATAGCCATTCTGGCCCTGATGCTGCTGCCCACCGCGCGCCGTTTATACGCGTTACTGCTGGCGGTGGCGGGCAGCTGCCTGGATGCGCTCTGGGCGCTGACGGGGCTGATTGATTTTCATGGCGAAGGCGTACTGCCGCTCTGGATGATTGCGCTATGGCTGATGTTCGCGACGGTCTGGACGCAGCTCGCCAGTTCAACCACGCTGCCGGGATGGATACTGGCGCTGATGGCGGTTTGCGGCGGACCGATCGCCTACTGGCTGGGACAACGTCTGGGCGCCATCACCTTTTTGCAACCGACGATTGTCGTCGTCGGCGCGCTGACGACAGGCTGGCTGGTGTTAATGCTGTTATTTCACATTCTGTTGGGGAGACGGCAATGAAATCTGCGCTACTGATGCTGTTGTGTCTGGCCGTCGCTGCGCCATCGGCCGTTGCCGCGGACTGGTTGAGCTGGCGGAAAGTCGGCGACGCGACGCTGACCTGGGGGCCGTTCACGGTCTATACCTCCCAGCTTCGCGCGCCGGACGGGCAATATCATGGTTTAACCCAGGATCAGGCGCTGATCATCACCTACGCCCGGCATATTGAGCGGGAGGATCTGGTTAACGCCACCCGCGAGCAGTGGCAGGCGCAGGGGATTCTGGCGCGTGAGGCACAGAGCCAGGCCTGGCTGCGCATGCTGGCGGAATTATGGCCGGACGTCGAACCGGGTACGCAGCTGGCCTTCGTGCTGAACGATAAACAGGGGCAATTCTGGTACCGCGCCTCGGCGGCGCAAACGCGCTTTATGCCGCTGGGGCCCCGACAGTCGGCGGATTTCAGCCAAAACTTTCTCGCCATCTGGCTCGATCCGCGTACTCAATACCCGGAGCTGCGTCAGCAGCTCACAGGAGGTCAAAAATGAAACGTTTACTGGCTTTAAGTCTGCCCTTAATGATGCAACTGACGGGCTGTAGCGCCGACATCGCCGACTACCGCCAGCAGCAACCTCGGCTGGATATTTTCCAGTATTTCCAGGGGGAAACTCAGGCATGGGGGATGGTTCAGGATCGCAGCGGCAAACAGCTGCGACGTTTCCACGTGGCTATCAATGGCGACGTGGTGGGCAATACCTTAACCCTGAATGAACGGTTTGTTTATGACGATGGCGAGAAGCAGCAGCGGGTGTGGCACATCAGGCGGCTTGGCGACGATCGTTATGAGGGAACCGCCGGAGACATCGAAGGGGTCGCCAAAGGGCAGGCGGCGGGAAACGCGTTCAACTGGCATTACAGCATGAATGTGAAAGCCAACGGCAAAACCTGGCTACTGCATTTTGACGACTGGATGTATCTGCAGGATGGCAACCATCTGTTTAATAAAACCGAGATGAAGAAATTCGGTTTCACCGTCGGTACGGTGACGCTGTTCTTCTCCCGTAAAGCGCCATAACGAGGAGGACGCCATGAAAACGCAACCGGTGATTGGAATCAGCAGCTGTTTAACCGGCGCGGCCGTGCGCTTCGACGGCGGCCATAAACGGACGGACTTTGTGATGGACCGGCTGGCGCAGTGGGTATCATTCCGGCCCATTTGCCCGGAAATGGCGATTGGCCTGCCGACCCCCCGCCCGGCGCTGCGGCTGGTGCAAACCACCGCAGGCGATATCCGTATGCGGTTCAGCCATGCGCCTCACGAAGACGTCAGTGAAAAAATGGCCGACTTTAGCGCCGGGTATCTGGCCGGATTAGGCGAGCTATCCGGTTTTATCGTCTGCGCCAAATCACCCAGCTGCGGGATGGAGCGGGTGCGGCTGTATGACGAGAAGGGCAATCGCGGACGTAAAGAGGGGACGGGTCTGTTTACCGCTGCGCTGATGGCGAAGTACCCGTGGCTGCCGGTTGAGGAAGACGGGCGGCTGCACGATCCGCTGCTGCGAGAAAACTTTGTTGAGCGGGTCTTTGCGCTGCATGAGCTACAGCAACTGCGTAAAAATGGCCTGACGCGGCGGGCGCTGCTTGATTTTCATAGTCGCTATAAACTGCAGCTGCTGGCGCATCACCAGGCCGGGTATCGGGAGATCGGGCCGTTTGTCGCCTCACTGCATACGTGGGAGGATCTGGACGCATTCTTTGAGGCGTATCGCGATAAGCTGATGGCCATCCTCAAGAAACCGGCTTCGCGTAAAAACCATACCAACGTGTTGATGCACATCCAGGGCTACTTCCGTAATCAGCTCAACACGCGGCAGCGTACGGAGCTGCGGGATGTGATTCTTCATTATCGTGCGGGGGTGCTGCCCATTCTTGCGCCGATGACGCTACTGAAACACTATCTTGCGGAATACCCGGATGGCTATCTGTTGACGCAGAATTATTTCGACCCGTATCCGCAAGACCTGGCGCTGCGTCTGGCGGTGAATTAGCGTTGGGAGAGTCGGCGTCGGTATCTTCCCGCCGCCGACACTGCGTATAATGCGGCGTCGAAATCGTTTAAACAGGACTGCCGTTAATTCTATGAATCTCAACCGCTGGTGTTATTTGCTGCTGGCCCTCGCGGCGATCGCGAGCCTGTTTACCGCGCATCCTGTGATGATGTGGCTGCTGTTGGCGAACCTGCTGACGCTGGTGATTTACGGGGTCGATAAGATGGCGGCACGCAAGGACTGGCGAAGAGTGCCTGAAGCGACGTTGCTGTTCTTTGGCGTGGTAGGGGGATGGGTTGGCGCGATGATCGGGCAGCAAGTTTTTCGCCATAAAACCCAAAAGCAGCCCTTTAAAACCTATTTTATGATCAGCGTCATCGTCAGTATCTCTGCCACCATCGCCATCTATTATTTCTCGCCGTTTCGCGCTTTCTGACCCTCAACGCATTCTGCCCGCGGTCATGCTAACCCGCGGGCGTTATCTCTCATTGACACCCTAAATGGGTCATTGTATAAAACTCCGCCTCAGTAATGAGTTTCATTTACATTAAAAAAAGACCACCCGGTTTTCGATAACCCTTTTGATGAAGGATAGCGTTTAAATGAAAAAGACCCTCTGCGCGTTGGGCCTGGTGTTGGCGTCGGTCAGCTCGGCTATGGCCACGACCTATCCTCTGACCATTGAAAACTGCGGCTATCAAGAGACGTTCAGCAAACCGCCGGAGCGCGTTGTGGCGCTGGGGCAAAATACGGTGGAGATTTTGCTGCTGCTCGGCCTGCAAAATAACGTGGTCGCCAGCGCCTTCTGGCCAACGAAGGTGCTGCCGCAGCTGGCGAAGCAGAATGAAAAAATCAAACTGTTGACGGTGGAGATTCCTACGCTTGAATCTATTCTGGCGCAAAACCCTGATTTTGTTCCGTCACAAAACCCCCTCTTATTAGGCCCGGAAAGTAAGGTCGCTAAACGCGAAGACTTCGCGACCCTCGGCGTAAACAGCTATGTTTCACCCGGCATGTGCGCCACCAAAAAAGGCACGGGCGATATGTACGGCAGCCGCCAGCAGCTCTGGGACATGACCTGGCTGTATAAAGAGATTGAAGACTTCGCCACCATTTTTAATGTGCAGGACCGGGGCACCGCGCTGGTGGCGGATTTCAAAAAGCGTGAAAATGCGCTGCGCGCGGAGTTCAGCAAGAATAAAAAAGATCTCTCCTTCGTCTTCTGGTTCTCCAGCGCATCGCCTTCAGCTGATGCCTACGTTGGGGGAAAAAATAGCGCCTCTGGCTTTATCGCCAACGTGCTGGGCGGCCATAACGCCATTACGTCTGAAACCGAATGGCCGACGGTAAGCTGGGAAAGCATTATCGCGGCAAACCCGGATGTGATTGTGGTCTCCAGCCTCGACCGTAACCGCTGGGCGCTGGATAACGCAGAAGAAAAAATCAAATTCCTGAAAACCGATCCGGCGGTCAGCCAGCTGGATGCGGTGAAGAAAGGCCATATCGTGGTGATGGACGGGCAGGCGATGAACCCGACCATCCGCACCCTCTACGGCGCTGAACAGGTGGGCGAACAGCTCAGAAAACTGGGGCTCAACTGATGACGGCTGCCGCTATTGCGTCGCGACAGGGGCTGTTTCTGACCACCTCGTGCCTGCTATCTATCATCTTGTTATTGCTGGTGATTGCGGTTGGCGTCAGCGTGGGAGAGCTTGCCATCCCGCTGCAAAACGTCTTTTACGCCATCGGTAATAAGATGGGGCTGACCGACGTTCCGCTTAATCGTATCTATGAAAGCGTGATTTGGGACTTTCGCCTGAGCCGCGCGCTGGTGGCGGCTTGCTGTGGCGCGGGGCTGGCTATCTGCGGCGCGGTGTTACAGAGCCTGCTGAAGAATGCGCTGGCGGAACCCTATGTCCTCGGCGTTTCTGCCGGGGCGTCGACGGGGGCGGTTTCCGTGGTCGTGCTGGGTATCGGCACCGGCGCGGTATCGCTGTCCGCCGGGGCGTTTGCCGGGGCCTTTGCCGCCTTTGCCTTCGTGGCTTTTCTGACCAACGGCGCCCGTGGGGGGAACGAACGCACTATTCTGGCGGGCGTTGCCGCTTCTCAGTTGTTCAACGCTATTACCGCTTACACCATCAGCACCTCCGCCAGCGCGCAGCAGGCGCGTGACGTGATGTTCTGGCTGCTGGGCAGTTTTAGCGGCGTGCGCTGGCCGGAATTCCAGCTGGTGCTGGTGGTGGTGGTGATTGGCCTGGCCGTTTGTTTGTATTATTCCCGGGCGCTGGATGCATTCACCTTTGGCGACGATGCCGCCGCCTCGCTGGGGATCGCGGTCCCCTGGGTGCGCCTCATCCTCTTTACCACCACCGCGCTTATCACCGCGACCATCGTCAGCATGGCCGGCTCGATTGGTTTCGTTGGGCTGGTGGTGCCCCACGTGATGCGCTTCTTCTTTGGCCCGCTACACCGCACGTTGCTGATTGCCTGCGCGCTGGCCGGGGCGATTTTAATGGTGCTGGCGGATATCGCCTCTCGCCTGCTGATTGCGCCGCAAAGCCTGCCGGTAGGCGTGGTGACGGCGCTGGTCGGCGTGCCATTCTTTGCCATCATTATCTACCGTTCAAGGAATAAGTGATGAGTATCTGCGCTGAACATATTACCTGGAAGGTCGGTAAAAAGGTCATCGTCAACGACGTTTCGCTACAGGTTGCGCGCGGTGAAACCGTGGGGCTGCTTGGCCCTAACGGCTGCGGCAAATCGTCGCTGCTGCGCATTCTTGCAGGCCTGCGTCGCCCGGATGCGGGCTGCGTGACGCTCGACGGTAAAGACATTGCGAAGATGGCGAAAAAGCAGCTTGCTCGCCGGGTGGCGTTTGTTGAGCAG
The DNA here is from genome assembly GCF_028069715.1 of Kluyvera sp. Awk 3. Taxonomy (NCBI): domain Bacteria; kingdom Pseudomonadati; phylum Pseudomonadota; class Gammaproteobacteria; order Enterobacterales; family Enterobacteriaceae; genus Kluyvera; species Kluyvera sp. Awk 3. The sequence goes on from NZ_JANEWH010000025.1 coordinate 40,334, forward strand.
CACGGTATGACCGAAGCCAATATGCGCGTTCGCGACGTGGTCAAACTGGGGCGAATTCCGCATCATACGCCGTTTTCTAACTGGAGCACGCACGATGACGAAACCGTCACCGCGGCGCTGCAGCGCGTCGATATGCTGGATAAAAGTGAGCAGGGGTGGCTGAGTTTGTCCGGCGGGGAGCGTCAGCGGGTGCATATCGCCCGTGCTTTGGCGCAGACGCCGACGGAGATTTTGCTTGATGAACCGACCAACCACCTCGATATTCATCACCAGATGCAGTTAATGCAGCTGATTAGCGAACTGCCGGTGACCAGCATTGTGGCTATTCACGATCTTAACCATGCCGCCATGTTCTGCGATTCGCTGATTGTGATGCAAAAAGGGCAAATTATCGCCAGCGGAACGCCGCAGGATATTCTCAGTGAGGAACTGCTGTGGGATGTTTTTCGCGTGAAGACCAAAATTGAGATTTCCCGCTTCCATGGTAAAAAACATATCCACTTTATTGTTTAAGGCCGGATAATTGCATGCTGCGTTTTCCCCTGCGCCCCGCCAGGACGCTCTGGCCGCCGGTATTACTGGGTAGCCAGTTTGTCTTTAATATCGGCTTCTATGCGGTAGTGCCGTTTCTGGCGATATTTCTGCGTGACGACATGCTGCTTTCCGGGGGGCTGATTGGCCTGATTCTGGGGCTGCGTACTTTCTCACAGCAGGGGATGTTTATTATCGGTGGAGCGCTCTCCGACCGGTTTGGCGCGCGTGCGATTATCCTGATTGGCTGTGTTATCCGGGTTGTGGGATATCTGCTGTTGGCGCTGGGCCAATCGCTGTGGCCGATTATTCTGGGAGCCTGCCTGACGGGGATCGGCGGGGCGCTGTTTTCACCCTCCATTGAAGCCTTGCTGGCCAAAGCGGGAACACAAAGTCAGGCGAGCGGCAAGCGCAGCCGCGCGGAGTGGTTCGCGCTGTTTGCGGTTTGCGGTGAGCTTGGTGCCGTGCTGGGGCCCGCGTTGGGCGCGCTGCTGACGGGCTTTGGTTTTCGTCAGGTTGCGCTGGCGGGGGCAGGGGTTTTTATCGTTGCGCTGATCCTACTCTCCTTCGCTTTGCCCGCCGCGCCGCGACGCACGCAGAAGATCAACATTCTGCCGTGGTGGACGACGTTTCGTCAGCCGCGTTTCGTGGCGTTTATTATCGCCTACAGTTCGTGGCTGCTAAGCTATAACCAACTCTATCTGGCGCTGCCCGTTGAGATCCAGCGCGCGGGCGGCAGTGAAAAGGATCTCGGGCCGCTGTTTATGCTCGCCTCGCTGCTGATTGTGGCGTTGCAGCTGCCGCTGGCGCGGCTTGCCCATCGCGTGGGGGCCGTCCGGATCCTGCCGGTGGGGTTTTTACTGCTCTCCGCCGCTTTCGCCAGCGTGGCGCTGTTCGCCTCGACGCCGCCGGCAGAAGGCTGGCAGCGGTTAATTCCATCGATATGTTTTGTGACGCTGCTGACCTTAGGGCAAATGCTGCTGGTGCCGTCGGCTAAGGATCTGATCCCCCGTTTTGCTGAGGAGTCGACGCTTGGTGCGCACTATGGCGCGCTCGCCACTGCCGGCGGCGTCGCGGTGCTGGCGGGGAATTCAGCGTTTGGCGGGCTGCTTGACGAGGCGCTGACCCCTTCAACGCAGGCCATCTATCCCTGGCTATTGCTGGCGCTGTTTCCCCTGTGTAGCGCCGTGGCGATGGTGCTGATTTGCCGCCCGTTGCTCACCAAAACCCGATTTGGTTAAGGAAGCTGCCCAGGCCTTCGCAGGTGTATTGCTGTTAACCGGCTGCGTGGTGGGAAATCGGAATTGCTTCGATGACGACAATGTTTTGCCATAAGGATCCCGATATGAATCGTTTTTATCAACTCACCGCGACGAGTCTGGATGGTCAGCTTATCCCGATGGCCGACTACGCCGGTAAGCTGGTTCTGGTAGTCAATACCGCCAGCCATTGTGGCTTCACGCCGCAATATGCAGGTCTTGAAGCGCTCTACAAGAAGTATGCCGACCAGGGGCTGGTGGTGCTGGGTTTTCCCTGCAACCAGTTTGGTCAGCAGGAACCCGGAAATGCAGATGACATCGCGCAGACCTGCCACATCAACTATGGTGTGAGTTTCCCGATGTTCGAGAAAGTGGAAGTCAACGGTGCGGCGGCGCACCCGGTGTTTTGTTATCTGAAGGATGCGTTGCCCGGCGTGCTGGGTGGGCGAATCAAGTGGAACTTCACCAAGTTTCTGATTGGCCGCGACGGCAAACCGCTTAAACGTTTTGCGCCGTTGACGACCCCGGAGAAAATGGAAGCTGCAATTAAGGCCGCGCTTGATATCTGAGTTTCCTGTTATTTGATTTTATTTCAGGATGCTCGGGCGGAGCTTAAAAAAACAAACAGGACTGATGCTGTCGATATCGCGATCTTTAAAATTGATGCTCATCACATTGACGCGTTCTTAAATGAATTTAACTTAAATCTCTTTCTATACTCTTTATTTGTTCATCTTTTCCGAGGAATAAATAATGTTCGATCATGTGAAATTCGGCGTAAGTGATTATGAAAAAAGTAAGACGTTCTTCCTCAATGCGCTTCAGCCGCTTGGCGTGACTCTCATCGATGAAGGCACACCGGACTACGGTGTTGAAATGAGTTCCGACAATGTTTCACTTTGCCTGTTCCACACGAATGACAAACCGGCTCCTCTGCATCTGGCGTTTGTCGCTAAAACCCGGCAGCAAGTTGATGAGTTTTACAATGCCGCTTTGCGTGCGGGCGCCCAGGATAACGGAGCGCCAGGCTTACGTTCCTACGGCGAAAACTACTATGCGGCATTTGTCATTGCCCCTGATGGCCATAATATTGAGGCGGTCTGCCATGCGCCGGGATGATTAAAGGCCAGCTATCCGAGGGATTGGGACGGGGAGGGGCATTTTTTGTCTGTGAAAAATGTCGGGTAAACGTCGTCTGGCTGTTTACCTCATACCGGCAGGTAAAGAAACTGTGCATCCGGGAAACGGCGGATGCTACGGGATACCATGCTTCGCAGTTTGCGCCAGGAGCGAACAATGCAAACCTTGCGAGGGCGTTAATTTACAACGGGAACGTCGTCGAGGTGTTTAACAAAACGCTTCCTCACTTCCTGATAACCATTATCTTCATAAAACTTGTGTGCCCTGACTCGTCTTTCACTGCTTGAAAGCTCAATTTGAGAACATCCTTTCTCCAGGGCGATTTGCTCAGCGGCGATGAGGAGCTTCCGCCCGATCCCTGCCCCTCGCAATGATTCATCTATGACCAGAGCTGAAATTAATGCCCATAAGCTATTTTCATGCAGAGGCGTGATAAAATTCATCACAATAACCCCGCAAAGTTCTTTTTCTGATTCGGCAACCAATATGCTAAGACCGGTATGCTCCTGCGCAATGTGCTTTTCTAAGCGTTCTCCCTCTGTTTGATATCCCAGTTGCAGAAACAACTTACTTAGAGAGGGTATATCTTTTAACTTTGGCGTCCTGATTAAGACCATGCCATAACCTCCTTCATAATCGTTTAGTGAAAAAGTTGGTGGTTCTTTTGTAGGGATACTTACAGTAGTAGGTGAAATGGTCAGTTCCAGTATTCATATTTCGCCGTCATTACGGCGTTATGTTTGTCGACATATTGTTTACCTGTCCGATCGGTTGGGGTGATCGTAATATCCATATTGGCATGAGTGCACTCTCCATGTGTGTTCCACTCCTCGCAGGTGGTCAGATTTTTTTCGATGGTGAAATAGGTTTGGGTCTTGCTCAGGGTCAACTCGCGGCCCTGGTTATCATAGCCATACTCTTCTATGGTTGAGGGTGACTGGGTTTTGATCAGGCGATGATGGTCATCATAACTGTATACAATCGTATTATTATCTATCACCATACTTCCTTTGCTTGTTGCGCTTGCCAGTAATCCTGACGAATTGAAGGCGTAGTCGATTGTGCTCACTGTGGTTTTGTCTTTATCTTCCGGTTTTGTGGCCGCGATAATTGATCGATTAATCGCGCGGCTGATAATTCCTTTATTGTTAAGCTGGTACATTCCCTCAAAAGTCTGCTGATATACCTGTGTGGTTTTCTGGCTTTTTTTATCGGTTATGACCCCGTTTGAGTCTCCCTGGATGCTCCAGCCAAATTCTGTTTTATTCAACTGAATTTCAGAGGTTGCCGTGAAAACGGTTTCCTGGCCTGTTGAGGTTTTGACCTCTTTCATATGGCCGCCAATTAGCTCACCGCATTGACTGAAGTTGCTTTGAACCGATGTGCGGAGATACCCATCAGGACTATCAATAGTCATTGATACAGATTTGGGAATTTCAGTTCTTGTCTGCTGGCTCAGAAGGATGAAGTTGTTCAGTTTGTTTTTAGCGAAGGTTTCCCCAGTGCATTGTGCTGCATAAGCCTGAAATGTGCAGAGGGATAAGAAAGTAATAAACAGGTTTTTATTATTAAATGACACTATGTGTTGTCCTCGTGAACCGATCAGTTATTCAGATTTGGTTACGTTAGCGCAGTTTTGTTTCCTTGGATGCTCGTCAGATTTGACTCACTTGTCAATCAGTGAATTCACCGTAATCTGGCTACATGCTTTGTACAATCAGGTCTGCTCCTCGCTCATAGCGAACCTTCAGTTCTGTTAGCTTGTCCGCTCAGTGCCAAAAGCGAACCGTTTTGTTTTGGAGCATCATGTTTATTGACTGATTGCCGATAATGATGCGTACAGATGATTTT
>NZ_JANEWH010000250.1:0-2586 GCF_028069715.1 Kluyvera sp. Awk 3
CCCTGAGGGCGCTCGATGCGATCGTTTTGTACAAAGTGGTCGTTACCGGGATGCACCCGATGGCGTAATCCTCCGCGTCCCTGATGGAACATAGGTTCGCTAATATCATCCGTCGGAATAGAAACGGATTCGCCGCTATCGATGTCGGTCACCGAACGCTTGTTGATGGCCTCGGAGATCGACTGTTTTATTTGCGCTTTATAACGGCGCAAGAAGCGCTGGCGGTTAACCGCGCTCTTGTTTTTGCCGTTCAGACGCCGGTCAATAAACCAGGTCATATATCCCTCCCGTACTGCATGTGCCAACTTGCAGCGCCTGTAAGTGCCGGAAACGCCGGCCTACGGGACATTGTTGTAGGCCCGGTAAGCGCACGCGCCACCGGGCAGATTATTAAGACGACTTACGCACCCGCAGGTACCACTCGCACAGCAGGCGAACCTGCTTGCGGGTATAGCCTTTTTCCATCATCCGATCGACAAAATCGTCGTGTTTTTTCTGCTCATCGGTTGAGGTTTTCGCATTGAAAGAAATGACCGGCAGCAGCTCTTCGGTATTGGAGAACATTTTCTTCTCAATCACCGTGCGCAGCTTCTCATAGCTCGTCCAGTTCGGGTTGCGGCCGTTGTTGTTGGCGCGGGCGCGCAGCACAAAGTTGACAATTTCGTTACGGAAGTCTTTCGGGTTGCTGATCCCGGCAGGCTTCTCAATTTTTTCCAGTTCAGCGTTCAGCGACTCGCGGTCGAACAGCTGGCCGGTATCCGGGTCGCGATATTCTTGATCCTGAATCCAGAAGTCCGCATAGGTGACATAACGATCAAAAATGTTCTGCCCGTATTCGGAATAGGATTCGAGGTACGCGGTCTGGATCTCTTTGCCGATAAACTCAGCGTATTTCGGGATCAGATAGCCTTTCAGGAATTCCAGATAGCGTTCCGACTGCTCCTGCGGGAACTGCTCGCGCTCGATCTGCTGCTCCAGCACGTAGAACAGATGCACCGGGTTGGCCGCCACTTCCGCGTGGTCGAAGTTAAACACCCGCGAGAGGATTTTAAAGGCGAAACGCGTCGACAGACCGTTCATCCCTTCGTCCACGCCCGCGTAATCACGATACTCCTGATACGACTTGGCTTTCGGGTCGGTATCTTTCAGGCTTTCACCATCATAGACGCGCATTTTCGAGTAGATGCTGGAGTTTTCCGGCTCTTTCAGACGCGAAAGAATCGAGAAGCGCGACAGCGTTTCCAGCGTGCCCGGCGCGCATGGCGCATGGGTCAGCTCACTGTGATTAAGCAGTTTCTCGTAAATCTTGATCTCTTCGGAGATCCGCAGGCAGTAAGGCACCTTGACGATATAAACACGGTCGAGGAACGCCTCGTTGTTTTTGTTGTTACGGAAGGTCACCCACTCCGATTCGTTCGAGTGCGCGAGGATAATGCCGTTGAACGGCAGGGCGGAGATCCCTTCGGTGCCGTTATAGTTACCTTCCTGAGTCGCGGTCAGCAGCGGATGCAGCACCTTAATGGGCGCTTTAAACATCTCGACGAATTCCATGATCCCTTGGTTGGCGCGGCACAGCGCGCCGGAGTAGCCGTAGGCGTCCGGGTCGTTCTGCGCGTAATGTTCCAGTTTACGAATATCGACCTTACCGACCAGCGCCGAGATATCCTGGTTGTTCTCGTCGCCCGGTTCGGTTTTGGCAATCGCAATCTGCTCGAGAATTGACGGCCACACTTTAACCACACGGAATTTGGTGATGTCGCCACCAAACTCGTGCAGGCGTTTCGCCGCCCACGGCGACATGATGGTGCCGAGATAGCGGGTAGGCACGCCGTACTCTTTTTCCAGAATCTGCGCGTCTTCCTGCGGGTTGAACAGACACAGCGGATGGTCGTTTACCGGGCTGCGTTCGCCGTTGGCGCTCAGCACGTAGATAGGCACCCGCTGCATCAGCGATTTCAGACGTTCAGCCAGCGATGATTTACCGCCGCCGACCGGGCCCAATAAGTAGAGGATTTGTTTTTTCTCTTCCAGTCCCTGGGCGGCGTGTTTCAGATAGGAAACAATCTGCTCAATGGCTTCTTCCATGCCGTAAAACTCTTCGAACGCCGGGTAGCGCCCGATGACTCGGTTCGAAAAGAGACGGGAAAGCCGCGGTTCCTGGGCGGTATCAACCATTATCGGCTCGCCAATAGCCGTTAATAGCCGTTCTGCCGCGTTAGCATAGGCACTGCGATCCTGCTTACATACAGCAAGAAACTCCTGCAGTGTGAACTCTTCGTCCTTGGCAGCTTCATAGCGCTGGCGATAGTGATCGAATATATTCATGGCATGCCGTCCTTTCGTTTTTTAGCACAGGTTAAGAGCCGTTGGTATGAATAATGGGGGCTCCCGGAAGAGGTAAGCCGAACGACGCTCAACCTTGACCCAGCAACCTGTGTGCCAGGTTGTCGGACAATAAGCAATGACGCTCGCGGCAATTACACCTTCTAAAAATAAGCGTAGATGGCATTTGCAAAACTTGCATGGCGATAAAATCGATTTTCAATGACATATCAATAACTCATCAAAAAATACGGGCATTAAATC
>NZ_JANEWH010000251.1:0-2556 GCF_028069715.1 Kluyvera sp. Awk 3
AATTTCAATTGAGGGATGGCAAATGTTAAAGAAAACTCTGGCCCTGGCCGTATTATCTGGCATGTCTTTCGCTGCATCTGCGGTAACCGTTGACCTGCGTCATGAATATATTGACAGCGGTTCCAACGCTGACCGTGTTGCGGTTTCTCATCGATTTGATAACGGTCTTGGTTTTGGCGTCGAAGCAAAATGGAAAACGGGTGGTGATACTGATAAACAGGATCGTCCGTTTAACGAAATGGTGGGTAATGGTCACGAAGAATCCATTAACTGGCGCTGGAAGGCGACAGATAACTTTGCCCTGAACCCAGGCTTTAATATTGAAAGTAAAGACAGCTACTCCATCTACAAACCGTACCTGCACGCGCAGTACAGCTTTGATAATGGTTTTTATGTGGCGGCGCGTTACCGTTATGAATATACCCGCGTTCCGGCCACTTCCAGCAACGGCGGCGGCGTAGATGACAAGGTCAATAAAGTGGATACCTGGGTAGGCTGGGCGATGGGCGACTGGCGTGTGGAACTGAACTACGTTTATGCACGCAGTACCGTGGCAGACGATCAGCATAAGAGCTTGTATCGTAACAATAATAAACCTTACAGCACCGAATATAACGCGAAGATGGCCTACAAGTGGGACAAAAACTGGTCTCCGTATTTTGAAGTGGGCAACGTGGGTGTGAAATCTACCGATGAACGTCAGACCCGTCTGCGTGTAGGTGTGGCTTACTCCTTCTAAATAAACAAAACCGGACCCTCATCCGTTTTCCCCCCGGAGCATTTGGCCGGGGGTTTTCGTTTTTGTGGGGGCAGAAGCATATACAGCGCGCACAATCTATTTCTCTGGCTCGGATATTCCCTCGCCCCTTTGGGGAGAGGGTTAGGGTGAGGGGGGGGAGCTTGGTGTAAAACCCTCACCCCATCCCTCTCCCTTAAAAAGGGAGAGGGGGCCGTCCGTGCCAAGGGGCGAGGGAATAGCAACGTCCGCACAAACCGCAGGCAAAAAAAAGCCCTCCAGAGGAGGGCAAGGCCAGTTACAGAAACACTAAACTTAAAATTCTTATGCTTGCATGAACTTACGTTCGGTTGGCAGTTTGGCGATATACAGCGCCGGCTTGCCGTCTTTGTCAGAGCTGAACAGCACCGCGCTGTCGTCCGGGGTAAAGGACGGATGCGGGTGAGTCACCTGACGGCTGTTTTGTACCGTTGCCCACGAGGTATCGTGACGGGCAACCGGGAAGTAGGCTTTCTTCGCTACGTCAAACGCGTACAGATACGGATCGTTATCGATGGTATAGCCGCTGGTGTCCTTCACGTCGACCGGGGTACCGGAGCCGTCGCCGACCAGCAGGGTGCCGTCGAAATTACTCATCAGGTGTGAACAGGCCGGCATTTGCATCAACGCTTCGTTGACGTTGGTGTCCGGGTTGAAACGGTAAATGGTACGACCCTGTTTGCCTTTCAGATAAGAAACGTAAACCAGCGCGGAGCCATTCGGAACCCAGAATTCGTGGGTGCAGCTTTCGCCTTCCGCATGTTCTTTAACTTTACGTACGTTGCTGCCGTCTTCGTTGACCATCCACATGCGCGCGTCGACCAGGTCGTGCGGGCCTTCGTGGCAGAATGCGACAGTGTTGTCGTCAAACGGACGGTAGATCGGATGGCCGAGCCAGTTTTTCTCTTCGTGGATCACCGCGCTTTCGCCGGTTTGCAGATCGACACGCAGCAGGCGGCAGTGCGGGCCTTTATGGAAGAAGTCGTGGAACAGTTTCCAGTCGTTCAGCGGCGTCCAGTCGCTTTTGGCGATTTCAATGCCGACCAGCTTGGTACAGTCGCTGTTGGACACCCAGGTACCGTAGCCAACCCAGTCGTCCGGCACGCGATAGACTTCGCGCTCGGCCAGAGTTTCAAGATTTACTTCCAGCAGAGTGCGGTCGTTCTTAACGTAGTAAAGGGATTTGTCGTCCGGAGACAGGAAACCACCAAAGGTGTTGTCGCCAGCGCCTTCGGTCAGCTGTACGGCTTCGGCGTTCGCCACATCCAGTAAGTAGTAGTTCCAATGGCCATCGAACTCACCAGCAAACAGCAGATGGCTACCATCGTTAAAGAAGCACTTCTGATAGAAGTAGTTACGATGACAGGTGACTTCTGGTGGTGTTAAGCGGGTGACCTCCGCGCCGGTGTCCGGGTCGCGGCTGACCTCATAATTCAATTTTACCCGCATGCCTTTAGCCATGGTGCTCTCCTTTTACTGATGCGGTCGCGAGGTGCTATCAACTTCGCTGGCCGATGTGGATGTCATTTTAAAAATTAGGTGTTAATTTATCAAAACACCGTTTCAATGTTTGTGATGGCAGACGCACTTTATACGAAAAATCATCATTTCTGCGACTTTTTTGATAACCCTTTACCCCTCCCGTCAAGCGTATCTTTGATTTTGCGACATCATTTACCTCATACAGAGTATTTTTCAAAGAAAATGTAACTAGATGAATAATATTGTTTTTTATTTTTGGCTGAGGGTGGGTAACGGCGTATTCGTGATCCCATTTGCAT
>NZ_JANEWH010000252.1:0-2546 GCF_028069715.1 Kluyvera sp. Awk 3
TTCATATAAAGCTATTATTTCCCAAATAAACGAAGCGCCATCCGGCAGAACCGTGAAAAATTTCCAGATGGCAACATACTAATTTATTTATTACCCGCAAAGTGTTCATCTAACAACTGACGCAGCGCATCAGATTGCTTGCCAAAAATAGCGTGAACCTGCTGCCCAAGAATAATAACCCCCAGCGCACCTTCATTCTGCAACGCCTGAGAATCCACGACAGACAGGTCCTTAACCGTGACGCGCAATCGCGTAATACAGGCATCAACATTTTCAATATTATGCTGACCACCAAATGCGCTAATCAGACGCTGAATTTGCTGTTGCTCATTGGCGCTTAATGGCACCGACGGTTTAGGCTGGGAGAAGTAGTGCAGGAAGGATTTGAGACTGACCATCATCGACGCTCCTTGATTATCTACAGAGGTAAAAAAGCCTGCTCGGATGAGCAGGCTTGTGATTGCAGCGGATTATGCTTTACGGCGAACGACACGGCAGTCCCAGGGTTGCAGCACCTGCTGACCGCTGGCATCAGCGCCTGTCGCGGCATGTTCATAGCCATCCGGCAAGGTAACTGTCTGCGTCTGCGCGGTAAAGTTCTGAACAAAGACAAAGGCGCTTTCGCCATCGGTACGCGCGGTAGCCACCACTCCAGGTGGGAAGCTGCTGGCAACCGCTCGTGGCAGCGCCAGCTCATCCATTAACGAGGTGAAGAAATCTCGCTGGAATGCCAGATCGTTGCGCGAAGCAATATGCCACGCCTTGCCCTTACCGACGCTATTGACGGTCACGGCCGGGCGCCCCGCATAGAAATCATCGCGATACGCCGCCAGCGTCTGCGCAGTTTCAGGGTGAATCAGTTCACACAGGTGGCGCACCTGGTAAGGGCCCTGCAGTCCAACCATGTTCCCCGCCAGCCCCTGAATCTGATTACGCTCACCGTCGTCCAGGCAATCTATCTCTTCCGCCCAGATACCTAACAGCTTGCGCAGCGGGCCAGGGAAACCGCCCAGGTGGCAGAGATCGCTTTCATTGACGATCCCCGTCCAGTAGGTGGTGACCAGGTGGCCGCCGTTAGCGACAAAGGCTTCGGCGCGCTCGGCAAAACCTTCGCGCACCATATACAGCATTGGCGCAATCACCAGCTGATAGGCGCTGAGATCGCCATCGGCGTCAATCACGTCTACGGCGACCCCTTGCTCCCAGAACGGACGGTAGTGTTCGTTCACCGTCAGCTCATACTCCATACCTTTGTTACGTGGCCCTTGCGCATCGTCCATGGCCCAACGGCTCTGCTGGTCAAAGATGATGGCGACCTTCGCATCAGTGCGACAGCCGACAACGTCCGGTAGCTGTCTTAAGATATGACCAAGCTGAGTGACCTCGCGGCCAACGCGGGTATCGAGATGCCCGACATGATCGATAATCGCACCGTGGAATTTCTCCACCGAACCACGGCTCTTACGCCACTGGAAGTACTGCACGGAATCCGCGCCGTGGGCTACGGCCTGTAGCGAAGAGAGGATGTGCATACCCGGTTTCTTCAGCTTGCTGGTCGGCTGCCAGTTGGTCACACTCGGCGTGGATTCCATCAGCACGAACGGTTTGCCGCCCTTCAGTGTACGCATCATATCGTGGTACATCGCGGTATAGCAGGCGAGCGTGGTCTCGTCTTTATCGCGATGCCACATTGGATAGCTATCCCAGGAGATGAAGTCCAGCGGCTCGGCGAGCTGCGAATAATCGTAATCGTAGAAATACTCCATAAAGTTGGTGGTCACCGGCAGGTCCGGGTTCACCGCCTTTAATGGCGCAATTTCATGACGACAAAATTCAGTCACCTGCGCGGTGTTAAAACGTCGCCAGTCGAGGTTCAGGCCATGGATAGACACTTCCCCCTGCGGCGACGGTGATTCAATCTGCTCCCAGTCGGTATAGGTGTGGCTCCAGAAGGTGCTCCACCAGGCGTGGTTCAGATTATCGAGCGTCTTATAACGCGCCTTCAGCCAGTCGCGAAACTTAGCCTGACAACGCGGGCAGTGGCACTCGCCGCCGTATTCATTGGAAATATGCCAGCCCAGCACCGCCGGGTGCTGTGAATAGCGTTCCGCCAGCAGCGTATTGATTTTTAGCGTCTTCTCGCGGTAAACCGGCGAGGTCATACAGTGATTATGGCGACCGCCGTGCAGCGCCGGCACGCGGTCACGCCCCACGCGCAACACTTCCGGATAGGCTTTTGACATCCACGCCGGACGCGCGCCGCTTGGGGTGGCTAAAAAAACATGTATCCCGGCGGCATACAGTTTATCAATAACATTATCCAGCCAGGCGAAATCAAATACGCCTTCTTGCGGCTCAAGTTTGGCCCAGCTAAATATCCCCACCGACATGACATTACAGTTTGCCTGCTGCATCATCGTAATATCCTGGTCGATAATACCGGGATAATTCTCCCATTGCTCCGGGTTATAATCTGCACCATGCAATAGCGCATTAACCTTCGGGCTCAAAGGCGGAAATTTTTTCATAATAAAATCCTGAAAAAG
>NZ_JANEWH010000253.1:0-2482 GCF_028069715.1 Kluyvera sp. Awk 3
GGGCAGAGTTATGTGCTAAAAAATGAGCAACTGTTAAATTTTCGTACAAAAAACAGCCTCTGATACTGAGCCAGCAAACAACAGGCACCATTTTTTGTATATCTATCTGATAATAATAGATTTAAGAATATCGTGTTTTGTGCATACGCTGTCATCAACAGGCTGCTTTGCTGGCTAAAAGAGAATTGGTTAACAAATTTGCAAATTATATTGGCGGCGATAATCGGCATTTGGTACTTTCCGGCCTGAGTTATTCGCAACATAAAGCTATGTAAATGATAACTGTTTCCATATGTAAGCGGTTATGAACAGAATAAGAAAAGCGTCCCGACAGGGGGGAGGCTTTAATGAATCGACGTCAGGCTGCCATAAGAGCGGCCGTAATAAAAAAGTCGGTGATAGCAGGCAGTAAATGACCTGGCAGACGCAAAAATCTCCTGCGCTGCACAGGAACCCGAAAGGGGACTAAACAGGCTGACGACAGTCAGTAATAATAATGAACGGAGTATCAACACAATGTCCATCATCACAAAAAAAAGCCTGGTTGCGGCTGGCATTCTCACAGCGCTGATCGCAGGGAACGTAATGGCTGCAGATGTTCCTGCAGGCACCGAGTTAGCGAGCAAACAAACGCTGGTACGAAATAGCGGTGCTGAACCGCAGTCTCTCGACCCGAATAAAATTGAAGGGGTGCCAGAGGCAAATATCAGCCGCGACCTGTTCGAAGGGTTGCTGAATACCTCTCCAAAAGACGGTCACCCGATTCCGGGCGTCGCCGAAAGCTGGGACAATAAAGATTTTAAAGTCTGGACATTCCATCTGCGTAAAGATGCCAAATGGTCCAACGGCGAACCGGTTACCGCACAAGATTTCGTTTATAGCTGGCAGCGTCTGGTCGATCCGAAAACCGCATCGCCATATGCCAGCTATCCACAGTACGGCCATATTGTGAACGTTGATGAAATTATCGACGGTAAAAAAGCACCGAGCGAACTGGGCGTCAAAGCGATCGATGACCACACTCTGGAAGTGACGCTGAGTGAGCCAGTGCCTTATTTCTATAAGCTGCTGGTGAACCCGGCCATGTCCCCGGTTTACAAACCGGCGATCGAGAAATTCGGCGAGAAATGGACTCAGCCGGGCAACATCGTAACTAACGGTGCGTACACCCTGAAAGACTGGGTTGTTAACGAACGTATCGTGATGGAACGTAACCCACAGTACTGGGATAACAAGAAGACCGTTATCGATCAGGTAACCTGGCTGCCGACCTCTTCTGAAGTGACTTACGTAAACCGCTACCGCAGCGGTGAGCTGGATATGACCTATAACCAGCTGCCGATCGAACTGTTCCAGAAACTTAAAAAAGAGATTCCGAACGAAGTTCACGTCGATCCGTATCTGTGTACTTATTACTACGAAATTAACAACCAGAAAGCCCCGTTCACCGACGCTCGCGTACGTACCGCACTGAAGCTGGGTCTGGACCGCGATATCATCGCTAACAAGGTCAAAGGCCAGGGCGACCTGCCGGCTTATGGTTACACGCCGCCGTATACCGATGGCGCGAAGTTGACCGAACCAGAGTGGTTCAAGTGGTCACAGGAAAAACGTAATGAAGAAGGTAAAAAACTGCTGGCGGAAGCGGGTTATACTGCTGATAAGCCGCTGACCTTCAACCTGTTGTACAATACCTCCGATTTGCACAAAAAACTGGCTATCGCCGCGGCCTCACTGTGGCGTAAGAACCTGGGCGTTGAAGTCAAACTGGTTAACCAGGAGTGGAAGACCTTCCTCGACACTCGTCACCAGGGGACTTATGACGTTGCGCGCGCTGGCTGGTGTGCGGACTACAACGAACCAACCTCCTTCCTGAACACCATGTTGTCCGGTAGCTCAATGAACACCGCGCACTATAAGAGCGAAGCGTTCGATAAGATCATGGCTGAGTCGGTAAAAGCCGCCAACGAAGAGCAGCGTACAGCCGCGTATGCCAAGGCTGAGCAGCAGTTGGATAAAGATACCGCTATCGTACCGGTCTATTACTACGTTAACGCCCGCCTGGTGAAACCATGGGTTGGCGGCTACACCGGTAAAGACCCGATGGATAACGTCTATACCAAAGATCTGTACGTTATCAAGCATTAATGGCAATACGTGGGGCGAGCATGTGCTCGCCCCATCGTGTCTTATTTGAGAGCAGTGCAAAGGCACATGCCAGAAGGTACGGGCAATGTTGAAATTTATATTACGTCGCTGTCTGGAAGCGATTCCGACGCTATTTATCCTTATTACGATTTCCTTCTTTATGATGCGCCTTGCGCCGGGCAGCCCATTTACGGGTGAGCGTACGCTGCCGCCCGAGGTCATGGCCAACATCGAAGCAAAGTATCACTTAAACGATCCTATCCTGGTGCAGTACGGTAATTACCTGAAGCAGTTAGCCCACGGTGATTTCGGCCCCTCCTTTAAATATAAAGAT
>NZ_JANEWH010000254.1:0-2456 GCF_028069715.1 Kluyvera sp. Awk 3
GTATGATATTGTGATGTCAATCACCTTATGCCTTTTGCCAATACAAAATCTATAAAACTAGATGTTTGTCGAGTTTTCATCTAAAAATAGCGGTGAAGGGACTAGACACGACCATCTTATGGTTATCAAATGGTTAAAAACTCAGAGTCGAATGTAAAAAATCGACAAAATTAGAAAATGGTTAGCCTGCTTACACGACTTACCTGCGTGACAACGCACCTTCTCTGGAGAAACTATGCATTCCACTGTTAATAAAAACGAAAGCCGAACCTTTTTCGGTCACCCTTATCCGCTGGGGTCGCTGTTCTTTACCGAAATGTGGGAGCGCTTCTCGTTTTACGGCATTCGCCCGTTACTGATCCTGTTTATGGCCGCTACCGTGTATGACGGCGGTATGGGATTAGCGCGTGAAAACGCGTCGGCGATTGTTGGTATCTTCGCGGGCACCATGTACCTGGCGGCGCTGCCGGGCGGTTGGCTGGCGGATAACTGGCTCGGCCAGCAAAAAGCGGTGTGGTACGGTTCCATCCTGATTGCGCTGGGACATCTGTCTATCGCGCTGTCGGCGTTTATGGGCGACAACCTGTTCTTTATCGGCCTGATGTTTATCGTACTGGGGTCGGGTCTGTTTAAAACCTGTATCTCAGTGATGGTCGGCACTCTGTATAAAAAAGGCGATGCCCGTCGCGATGGCGGCTTCTCCCTGTTTTATATGGGTATCAACATGGGGTCGTTTATCGCGCCGCTGATTTCCGGCTGGCTGATTAAATCCAACGGGTGGCACTGGGGCTTTGGTATCGGTGGTATCGGGATGCTGGTCGCGCTGGTTATCTTCCGTGTGTTCGCCGTACCGGCGATGAAGCGCTACGACAGCGAAGTGGGGCTGGACTCCACCTGGAACAGCCCGGTGGTGAAAAAGAACGGCGTAGGCGCATGGCTGCTGGCGCTGGCGGTGGGCGTCGCGGTGGTTATCACCCTGATTGCTCAGGGCGTGATCGTGATTAACCCGGTGGCCGTGGCGAGCGTGTTGGTGTACGTGATCGCGGCATCGGTAGCACTGTACTTTATTTACCTGTTTGCCTTTGCGGGCCTGAGCCGTAAAGAACGCGCGCGTCTGCTGGTGTGCTTTATTCTGCTGGTTTCCGCCGCGTTCTTCTGGTCCGCCTTTGAGCAGAAACCCACTTCCTTCAACCTGTTCGCCAACGACTATACCAACCGCATGATCGGTGATTTTGAGATCCCGGCGGTATGGTTCCAGTCAATTAACGCCCTGTTTATCATCCTGCTCGCTCCGGTCTTCAGCTGGGCGTGGCCTGCGCTGGCGCGTAAGAACGTGCGCCCGGGCAGTATCACCAAGTTCGTGATCGGTATTCTGTGCGCGGCAGCAGGCTTTGGCCTGATGATGATGGCGGCGCAGAACGTGCTGAGCAACGGCGGCGCGGGCGTTTCCCCAATGTGGCTGGTGGGGAGCATTCTGATGCTGACGCTCGGCGAGCTGTGTCTGAGCCCGATTGGGCTGGCGACCATGACGCTGCTGGCACCGGAAAGAATGCGCGGCCAGATGATGGGGCTGTGGTTCTGCGCCAGCGCGTTGGGTAACCTGGCCGCTGGCCTGATTGGCGGCCACGTGAAGGCCGACCAACTGGATATGCTGCCGGATCTGTTCGCCCGCTGTTCTATCGCACTGCTGATCTGTGCTGCCGTATTGTGCGTGCTGATTGTTCCGGTACGCCGGATGCTGGAAAACAGCAAATCCAGCGCGGAGCAGAACCCGGCGACTAACGTCTGATTGCCATTCAACATCACCTGCCGGCGCCGATGCGCCGGCTTTTTTTTGCGCAAACGGCGGCCAAAAGGGTGACAGCTCACGAAAAAATGCAAGAACGTGAGCGGTTTCTTTGAAATCCCGCTCGATTCCAGTCCATAGTATAGACTTGTTTACTACGTGGTTAATTTAAGGACAAGAATATGCCAGCAGTCATTGATAAAGCGTTGGATTTTATTGGTGGTATGAATACGTCTGAGCCGGTGCCACAGTCTATGGACGAAAGTACAGCGAAGGGAATTCTGAAATATTTGAAAGAGCTGGGCGTGCCCGCGAGTGCGGCCGACATTACGGCGCGTGGCGATCGCGAAGGCTGGAATGCTGGATTCACTCAGAAGGTTGCTGGCTGGGCCGACAAGGTTGACTCTGGTGAACACATGCTGATTAAAAACCCGGAATACTTCTCCGATTATATGCGCGAAGAGCTCCGTGCGCTGGTATAAACCCTAAGTCGGCGCTCTCGCTTTGACGGTGAGAGCGCAAAGTCCGATGTTTATCTGCATATTTTCTCTCAATAAGCGATTTCGGCCTGGTTGCAATTAATCTGAAAACCGTTGGCCTGCCTTGAGCCATCATCTTCCCGCTTTTATAATTCCGCTAAGAAAGACCGAATTCAATAAAAATATAATTA
>NZ_JANEWH010000255.1:0-2391 GCF_028069715.1 Kluyvera sp. Awk 3
GTTACAAATCTTAGACATTCAATTGATTAATCAATGCTAGAATCATTCTCTGGTTAATAATTTCCTCAAAAACAACTTCCCACATGACTAGAAACATGATTGATGGCCTGCCACTGCCACAGCGGTACGGGGCCATTTTGACGATTGTGATCGGCATTACAATGGCCGTTCTCGACGGCGCGATCGCCAACGTTGCGCTGCCGACCATCGCCAGCGATTTGCACGCATCACCGGCGGCATCTATTTGGATCGTTAATGCTTACCAGATTGCGATTGTCATCTCCCTGCTGTCTCTCTCTTTCCTCGGCGACATGATTGGCTATCACCGCATCTATAAAGCAGGTCTGGTGGTCTTCACTCTCGCTTCGCTGTTCTGCGCCTTCTCAAACTCGCTGGAGATGCTGACCCTGGCGCGTATTCTGCAAGGCTTCGGCGGAGCGGCATTGATGAGCGTGAATACGGCGCTGATCCGCCTCATTTACCCGCAACGCCAGCTCGGACGCGGTATGGGCATCAACTCCTTTGTGGTAGCCGTCTCCTCAGCGGCCGGCCCGACTATCGCGGCGGCCATTCTTTCGCTGGCCACCTGGCAATGGCTCTTTTTTATCAACGTGCCGCTGGGCGTTATCGCCTGGCTGCTGGCCGTACGTTTCCTGCCGTCAAATGGCACGCGCAGCCAGTCAACGCGCTTCGATCTGCCAAGCGCAGTGATGAATGCCCTGACCTTCGGCCTGCTTATCACGGCACTGAGCAGTTTTGCCCAAGGACAGTCTATTGAGCTGGTGCTGGCTGAAGTCGCCGCGCTACTGGTCATTGGTTTCTTCTTCGTCCGCCGGCAGCTTCATTTGCCGGTGCCGCTGCTGCCGGTTGATCTACTGCGTATCCCGCTGTTTTCGTTGTCCATTTGCACCTCCATCTGCTCGTTCTGCGCGCAAATGCTGGCCATGGTGTCACTGCCCTTCTTCTTGCAAACGATGGTTGGCCGTAGCGAAGTTGAGACCGGCCTATTGCTGACGCCATGGCCGCTGGCAACCATGGTGATGGCGCCGCTGGCTGGCTATTTGATTGAACGGGTTCACGCCGGTCTACTCGGCGCGCTGGGCATGGGGATTATGGCCTGCGGACTGTTTGCTATGGCGATGCTGCCCACCTCACCGAGCGACCTGGATATTATCTGGCGCATGTTGCTGTGCGGCGCCGGTTTTGGGCTGTTCCAGTCGCCCAACAACCACACAATTATTGCCTCCGCCCCGCGTAACCGCAGCGGCGGTGCCAGCGGCATGCTCGGCACGGCGCGCCTTCTTGGGCAGAGCACCGGCGCGGCGCTGGTTGCGCTGATGTTTAATCTCTTTGGCAATGGCGGCACGCACGTGTCCCTACTGTTGGCAGGTACGCTCGCCGTCGTCGCCACGCTCTTTAGCGGCCTGCGAGTAACGCAGCCGCGCGCGCAAAGTTAAGCCCCCTCCTCTGACGATACCCGCCGGTTGCCTAACCCGCGGGTATCGCCGGGCAACTCCAGCAGATTATTTTTGAAAATAAACAAGCAAGCCTCATTAAAATTGTCCACGCCAAGACGTTCGGACAGTTCGGTTCGCTGTCGATAAAGCCCCCTCACTGACATATTCAACATGTCGGCCGCCTCTTCCATGGTCATACCCGTCATCAGCAGATGTAGCATCAGCTGCTCAGCGTCACTGAGAACAAGGTTTTCCAGCCAGACCGATGTTAAGCGACGGCTTTTCATGTTCAACAGCAGCGTAAATAATGCCGTAATATCCGTCGGCTCAAGCAGGTTGCGTAAAAACAACTTCATGTTCAGCATTTCAGCTTCACGATAGCGCATGTCCAGC
Organism: Kluyvera sp. Awk 3; assembly: GCF_028069715.1. Classification (NCBI taxonomy): domain Bacteria; kingdom Pseudomonadati; phylum Pseudomonadota; class Gammaproteobacteria; order Enterobacterales; family Enterobacteriaceae; genus Kluyvera; species Kluyvera sp. Awk 3. The sequence goes on from NZ_JANEWH010000255.1 coordinate 1,851, forward strand.
ATGATACAGGAGACCGGTTTTTTCGATCGCGACGCATCCAGTATCAGATAGTCATAACAATGAAGCGGTGAGCGACTATCAATCAATACAGAATATTCGTCGGCGCTGCCATCAAACACCTTACGATCAATCGAATCTAACTGAATAATATCCGGGAATAACAGTTCAATGCCTCTGACGAGGTAGCTGTCTTGCGTTACTAAAAGTATAGATGTTGCCACAAATCATCCCTTATACATTTAAAGCAGGAACATCCTTTCAGGAGAAAAGACAACCTCCATTGCATGGCTTATTATAATGGTGACAAACTATGTTGATTTGATTACCTCTCTGCCCGCCATATCACGCCATCACAACAGGCGGCATGATAATGACTCATCGTGATTATAATTAAAAAACAACCACAGAAAAGATGCAGTTTAAGAGATTAAGATTTTTTGTCATAAAACGTCCTAAATATTGCCTGTTCACAAGCCATTTCATACCACAACCTATTGAGCCTCGCCCTTAATTCATAACCACATGAAATACAACAAAATAG
>NZ_JANEWH010000256.1:0-2381 GCF_028069715.1 Kluyvera sp. Awk 3
GCATAGGCCAAAAGTGTGACCGCCTCAGTAAAAAGTAAAACCATTTTTCATAAAATTTGAAAGTGCGTTTGTCTGGTAGTAAGGTTACTGTAACGTAATCGAACGACTGCGGGAAATCCCGCGTAGCTTTCAGGAGAGGAAAGAATGAAAATTGCACTGATGATGGAAAACAGCCAGGCCAGCAAAAACGCGACTATTCATCATGAGTTAAAAGCCGTTGCCGATGAAAAAGGCTTCCCGGTCTACAACGTGGGCATGAGCGATGAAAACGATCATCACCTGACCTACATTCACCTGGGTATCATGGCCAGCATCTTGTTGAACTCTAAAGCGGTAGATTTCGTCGTCACTGGCTGTGGTACCGGTCAGGGTGCGCTGATGTCCCTGAACATCCACCCGGGCGTTGTTTGTGGCTACTGCCTGGATCCAGCAGACGCCTTCCTGTTTGCCCAGATCAACAACGGTAACGCGCTGTCTCTGGCCTTCGCCAAAGGTTTTGGCTGGGGTGCGGAACTGAACGTTCGCTATATGTTTGAAAAAGCGTTCACCGGCCGTAATGGCGAAGGCTACCCGCCAGAGCGTAAAGAACCTCAGGTTCGTAACGCCGGTATCCTGAACCAGGTTAAAGCGGCGGTGGTGAAAGAGAACTATCTGGATACTCTGCGCGCTATCGACCCGGCGCTGGTGAAAACTGCCGTCTCCGGTCAGCGTTTCCAGGAATGCTTCTTTGAAAACTGCCAGAACAAAGAAATCGAAGCCTTTGTTCGTGAGATCCTGGCGTAAGTCAGACGTTCTCCTTTCTAATAAAAACCCACGCTCTGGCGTGGGTTTTTTTATGCCGTGAACTCAGGCTTTGGCTTTCTTCGACACCGCGCTGCCCGCGTCTCGCGTCAGATGCAGGGTATCTATCATCCCCACCAGGCAAATCAGCGCGATAAAGACAAAGGCCAGACGGAAGCTGATACCGGGTACCGCGCTGAGATCCAGTACGGCGCTGAGTTTCTCACCGATACGAATCCCAATCGCCCCGAGTGTGATACCCAGGCCAATCGCCAGCTGGCTGGCGGTACTGAACAGCGTGTTGGCATAGCTCATTTGCGGTGAGGGTACGTCGGCAAACGCCAGCGTGCTGACGCCGGTAAATTGAATCGAGCGGAACACGCCGCCGAGGTACAGTACCAGCATAATCACCCATACCGGCGTCTGCGGTGTCAGGAAGGCGCAGGCGACCAGCGCCAGCACGTTCAGCGCACCGTTAATCAACAGCAGGCGGCGGAAGCCCAGCCAGCGAATGAGCGGAGTGGTGGCCGGCTTAATCGTCAGGTTGCCCACGAACACCGCCAGCACCAACAGGCCGGAGTGGAACGGATCCATACCAAAACCGACCTGAAAGAGTAGGGGAAGCAGGAACGGTACGGCACTGATGGAAGCGCGGAACAATGAACCGCCGTACATCGTGACGCGGAAAGTGGGCACCTTGAGTGCATCCATTCGGATCATCGGCGCCGGGCTGCGGCGGAAATGGGACAGCGCATAGTAAAAAGTGGCGCTGCCAAGCAGCAGTAGCGTGATGATTAAGCCGCCCTGCATCTTCTCTGCGCCCAGCAGTTCCATCGCGTAGACCAGGCTCACCATTGACACCGAGGTGGCGAGAAAACCCGGTAGATCGAATGGCCGCCGCTCATCGTCGCGGATGTTGGGGATAATCCGCAACGCCAGCAGGATGGCGATAATGCCCAACGGGACATTAATGAAGAATATCCAGCGCCAGTCGGCCACTTTGGTAATAAATCCACCCAGCGGAGGCCCGATAATCGGCGCAATCAGCGCGGGCCAGGTGAGCGTGGCAATGGCGGTGATGAGCAGGTGTTTTGGCGTGGTACGAAGGACGGCTAACCGCCCGACAGGAACCATCAGCGCGCCGCCTACGCCTTGTAGAATACGCATGGCCACAAAACCGTGAGCACTGGTGGCGAGGCCGCAAAATACGGAAGAGACGGTGAAAATGGCGAGCGCGAGGCTGAATATGGTGCGCGCGCCGAAGCGGTCCGCTATCCAGCCGCTGGCCGGTATGAGTACGGCCAGCGTGATCAGGTAGGCGCTAATGCCGATATTAAGATCGACGGCTTCGACGCCAAAGGTTTTCGCCATATCTGGCAGGGCGGTGGCAATCACCGTCCCATCGAGGAACTCCATAAAGAATGCACCGGCCACAAGCAGCGCTGCAGGGGATACCCCACGGCTCGCCTGGGCCTGGAGAGGCTCATTCATCGTTGCGTTACCCTATCAAATTAATACGTAAAATTTATAGATTTTGTAGATGCTGCAAGTGACAGACTTTCATAACAATTTCTTTATAAATTTAACATGTATGGTAGTTA
>NZ_JANEWH010000257.1:0-2349 GCF_028069715.1 Kluyvera sp. Awk 3
ATTCTATCCAAGTAATCAGTCTAGATATCAGAAAATTATTGATCGTCCTCTAATTATTGGCTGGGCTGGCAATTCTAAATGGGCGGGTGAGCAGGAAGATTTCAAGGGGTATCATTCATTATTGAAACCTGCCGTCGAAATGTTACAAGCTGAAGGATTAAATGTTCAATTACATTTAGCGGATCGGCAACTCGGATTCATTCCACATGAAGAAATGGTTAAATACTATAATCAGATAGATCTTTATGTGTGTCCGTCGAAGATTGAAGGTACCCCAAATCCTGTACTTGAATCAATGGCTTGTGGTGTGCCCATTATTTCTACCGATGTCGGTGTAGTTCGTGATGCGTTTGGGCCACTGCAGCAGCATTGGATATTAGAAGAGCGTGAGCTTAGCGTTCTTGTTAATAAGTTGCGTGAATTTTACTATAATCGTGAGAAATTGATTCCACAGCTATCTGCTGAAAATATTGAATCAATAAAGTCATGGGGATGGGAAGTTAAGGCTCAGAATTTTAAAAAGTTTTTTGATTCAGTACTTACACATCGCAATTAGTGCGGTGAGGTTATTTTACTGTACCGTCATCATTGAACTTAGTCTAACATGTAATTTACTTTCTCTAGCAGGATATTTTCTGCAAAATCAACACCTGACAGGAGTATGTAATGTCCAAACAACAGATCGGCGTAGTCGGTATGGCAGTGATGGGGCGCAACCTGGCGCTCAACATTGAAAGCCGTGGTTATACCGTCTCCATCTTCAACCGTTCCCGTGAAAAAACTGAAGAAGTTGTAGCCGAGAATCCTGGCAAGAAACTGGTTCCATACTACACGGTGCAGGAGTTCGTCGAGTCTCTTGAAACCCCACGTCGTATCCTGTTAATGGTGAAAGCCGGTGCGGGCACTGACGCTGCTATTGATTCCCTAAAACCATACCTGGATAAAGGCGACATCATCATTGATGGTGGTAATACTTTCTTCCTGGACACCATTCGCCGTAACCGTGAACTGTCTGAAGAAGGCTTTAACTTCATCGGCACCGGCGTGTCTGGCGGTGAAGAGGGTGCGCTGAAGGGGCCATCTATCATGCCAGGCGGTCAGAAAGAAGCGTATGAACTGGTTGCGCCGATCCTGACGAAAATTGCTGCTGTTGCTGAGGACGGCGAACCGTGCGTCACCTATATCGGTGCTGACGGTGCGGGTCACTATGTGAAGATGGTTCATAACGGTATCGAATACGGCGATATGCAGCTGATTGCTGAAGCCTATTCTCTGCTGAAAGGTGGTCTGAACCTGTCCAACGACGAACTGGCGAAGACCTTCACCGAGTGGAACGAAGGCGAGCTGAGCAGCTACTTAATCGATATCACCAAAGACATCTTCACTAAGAAAGATGAAGAGGGTAAATACCTGGTCGATGTGATCCTCGATGAAGCGGCAAACAAAGGTACCGGTAAATGGACCAGCCAGAGCTCTCTGGATCTCGGCGAGCCGTTGTCTCTGATCACCGAATCCGTATTTGCCCGCTATATCTCTTCTCTGAAAGATCAGCGTGTCGCGGCATCGAAAGTGCTGTCGGGCCCGCAGGCTAAAGTGGCTGGCGATAAAGCAGAATTTATCGAGAAAGTCCGTCGCGCATTGTACCTCGGTAAAATCGTCTCCTACGCGCAGGGCTTCTCTCAGCTGCGCGCGGCATCTGACGAATATAACTGGGACCTGAACTACGGTGAAATCGCGAAGATCTTCCGTGCGGGCTGCATCATTCGTGCGCAGTTCCTACAGAAGATCACTGATGCTTATGCTGAAAACCAAGGTATCGCTAACCTGCTTCTGGCTCCGTACTTCAAAAACATCGCTGATGATTACCAGCAGGCGCTGCGTGATGTCGTCGCTTATGCGGTACAGAATGGTATTCCAGTGCCGACCTTCTCTGCAGCCGTGGCTTACTACGACAGCTACCGTTCCGCGGTACTGCCGGCGAACCTGATCCAGGCTCAGCGTGATTACTTCGGTGCACATACTTATAAACGCACTGATAAAGAAGGTGTGTTCCACACTGAATGGTTAGATTAATCTTTTGATTTGAGATAGTAATGGATACTATACAGTATCCATTGCTTTTATTGACTACACATATATTTATTAACATTAGGATATATAAAATTAAATTATCCGTGGAACTTCATCAGCCATGAGTAAGCAAATAATAATTGTAGGTGGTGGTTTTTTTGGCCTTTATCTTGCCGAACAATTGTCTTTGAAAGGGCATCATGTAAAATTATTCGAAAAAGAACATGATTTTATGTCCCGAGCATCATATAACAATCAGGCTCGTGTGCACAATGGATA
>NZ_JANEWH010000258.1:0-2281 GCF_028069715.1 Kluyvera sp. Awk 3
TAACTAAAGATGTAATAATAATAATGCGACGAGTAAAATTGCTCGATAAAAAATAGAGTATATTAATTACTGACAATAAGCTAATGCAGGTGATGACATCCCATATTTTAAGCCATGATGGATGTATCACGACGTTATTGTTCATGATATTGTTCAGCATCGTCGCATGCGCGCCAACACCAGCAATCGCATGGTGAGCGGGCATGATGACTTTGTCATGGAGCGCTGCAGAAGAGGAGCCAATCAAAACGAGTGGCGCTGATATTTTATCTGATTGTCCGGAGAGTATCATTGAGGATGATATGCTAACGAACTGACTTTCACCTGGCTTTGTGTTTATCCAGGCCTTACCTTCATTGTCTACCGGGATATGATATTGACCGACATTAATTTCCCGTCCCCAGACGGTTTTCTCAATTGAAAAGTGGTCGACTCCCTCTTTTTCCATTAACATGGCAAGAGTAAATGATGGGATATTACCTTCGTCGCTGTTAATTATCATTGGAATATTACGTAGGACACCATCACCTTCATTGATAAAGTTAACAAAACCAGCTCGTGTAAGCGATGATCTGATTTCGGGTGTATTTTTTAATATCATTTCAGCATAGGGTAAGTTCAAGCTGGTGTTAAAAATGTGTTTAAGAGTGTGAGTATCACGAGCACGACTCAGAATAAGTTGTGTCGCCCCAACGATAGGGGCTTCATCCCGCAAAACACTCGCCAGATAATGATCGTTGTCGCGCATACCCTCGGGCACGCCGACAACAAACATATCCATATCAAACTCCATTTTATAACGTTGCTGAATATAATTCAGTGACGTTCTATCGGGTTCTAAAAGAAGAATGTCCATGCCAATAACCTGGCTCTTTTCCTGCCTGGTGGCTTTGATCAAATTGCCAAGAACATAACGCGGCCAGGGCCATTGGCCAACTTTCTGTAAGCTTAAATCATCAATATCCACAATCGCCACGGCAGGGGCTTTCGGCTTGTATGGAGTAAGAATATTAAATATCTCCTGTAGATGATCCTCAAGTGAGATAAAGATATGATTGGATGTGGCGATAAAAATGAGCCAGATAACCATAAAGGTGAGGCCAATGACGCCATGGGTCCGGCGTTTTTTTTTCGTACTTGTGAGAGGCATATTAGTGCACCATGATTTCTACTCGCCTGTTTTTAGGCTGTGAGCGGCCTGATGGCGTTTTAATCAGCGGATCAAAGGGGCCATGATAGCGAATATCCATAGCGGATTGAGGGAATCCCCCATGTAATAACATGTCATGGATAACTTGTGCCCGGCGCAGGGAAAGCTGCATATTATATTGGTTATTACCAATGCCATCGGTATGGCCGATGATGGTTATCTGGCAAGGTTTACGCTGCCGGCAATCTTTTCTGACGCGTCGAATGAGGTTGCTTGTCGTCGATAATGGTTCAACTGAATCATTAGGAAACCAGACCATTTCACTGGCAAGTGGCGCCGGTTCTGCTTTAAACAGTGCAGGACGCTGCTGGCGGGCATCAGCAGGAGATAACTGGCCCTCATGTTCTCCCAAAAGACCATCGACAAGGGTTTGCCCCGAATTGTCTAATGTAACGGGTTGATTATCGTTATTTTTTACAATGACACGCCCGACATGCCCGGTGGTATCGGGAAGCAACGTTACTTTGGTGCTCGTACAACCGGCCAATAATAACAATGCAGATAATATAATTTTCTTTCTCACGCGGAATAGGCCTCAATCGGTCGAAACAAGAAATCGTGTGCCCCGAACAGCAATAACTGTTGTTGGCGTTTTAAATTTCACGGCTGAAGGATCTAGTTTTCCTAATCTTCCCGATGAATATAATGCGGCTCCGCGACTTAATAAAACGTCAAAAGAGTAGCTATGCTTTAACGGCGTGTAGTCATATTTATTGATCTGGAATTTGCTATCGGAATCTAACGCGACAGTTGTACCATCGTTAAAACTTAATCCGGCATAGCCATCTTTTCCTGTTTGAATCACATCTCCTTCATGTATTTCATCCCCGGAAGAGATGATCTGGCATGATGAACGCAACATTTTGCAGGCGTGTGCCGTTTCTTTGATCACAGCTACCTTTTCGGCCGCCATAGCATCAGCGGAGACGAAAAGAAGTACTGCTACAATTATTCTCTTTGAAATTGTTTGCATGTTTTCTCCAATCATGAAAATAAACCAATAGTTTCAGTTCGTGAATAGCAAGTACATAAGGCAAAGAGAAGCGCACTAAACCAAATTATGTATTATGT
>NZ_JANEWH010000259.1:0-2264 GCF_028069715.1 Kluyvera sp. Awk 3
AATAACGATCATCCTCACAAACAAACCTCTCAAATTATCAAAATAGCCACTAGTATAGATCGCCATATCTCAGGCGCTGGTTGTTTGCCGAATAATTCATAACATTAATAATGAAAGGGAGTTTTATATGAATAACTCTAGGTTATTCCGTTTCAGCAACGTGTTTATTGCCGTTGGTGTCGCCAGTGGCCTATTGATAAATAACGCCTTCGCAGCCGAAATGCCGAAAGAAGCCACGCAATATACCCATGAAATTAATCAGCAGTATGCTAAATCCTTACCCTTTAGCAATCGTCAGGATTTTGAAGATGCCCAGCGCGGGTTTATCGCGCCGCTGTTGAATGAAGGGGTGCTAAAAAACGACGAGGGTAAAACCTACTACCGCGCCTATGATTATAAATTCGATATCAATGCGCCAGCGCCGGATACCATTAACCCGAGCCTGTGGCGTCAAACGCAAATAAACGGTATTTCCGGGCTGTTTAAAGTGACCGACCGCATGTACCAAGTGCGCAGTCAGGACATCTCGAATATCACCTTTATCGAAGGTGATACGGGAATTATTGTTATCGACCCGCTGGTCTCCGCGCCAGCCGCTAAAGCCAGCCTCGACCTCTACTTCCAACACCGTCCGCACAAGCCGATTGTCGCCATCATTTATACCCATAGCCACGTTGACCATTATGGCGGCGTAAAAGGGCTCGTCTCGGAAGATGACGTAAAATCCGGTAAGGTGCAGATCATCGCCCCCGCGGGCTTTATGGAGGAAGCGATCAGCGAGAACGTGATGGCAGGCAACATCATGGGCCGACGCGCCACATACTCCTACGGCCTGCTGCTGCCTAAGAACGCCAGCGGTAATATTGGCAATGGTCTCGGCGTTGCCGTAACGGGTGGCTATCCAACGATTATCGCGCCGACAAAAAGCATCACCAAAACGGGTGAAAAGCTGACCATCGACGGTCTGGAGTTTGATTTCCTGATGGCGCCAGGCAGCGAAGCCCCGGCGGAGATGCACTTCTATATTCCGGCGCTGAAAGCGCTGTGCACGGCGGAAAACACCACCCACACGCTGCACAACTTCTATACCCTGCGTGGCGCGAAAACTCGCGATACCGCGAAGTGGTCCGAGTATTTAAATCAGACGCTGGATATGTGGGGCAGTCAGGCCGACGTACTGTTTATGCCGCATACCTGGCCGGTGTGGGGAAATAAACAGATTAACGACTATATTGGCAAATATCGCGACACCATTAAGTATATTCACGACCAGACGCTGCACCTGGCAAACCAGGGCTATACGATGAATGAGATCGGCAACATGATTAAGTTGCCGAAAAACCTGGAAGATAACTGGGCCAGCCGCGGCTATTACGGCTCGGTTAGCCATAACGCTCGTGCGGTCTATAACTACTATCTCGGCTACTTCGACGGTAACCCCGCCAACCTGAACCCTTACGGCCAGGTTGAGATGGGCAAACGCTATGTGAAAGCGCTGGGCGGCGAGGAGCACGCGATTCAGCTGGCGCGTGAAGCCTTCGACCAGGGCGACTATCGCTGGACCTCAGAGCTGTTAAAACAGGTCATCGCCGCCGATCCAACCAATAAAACCGCCAGAAACCTGCAGGCTGACGCCTTCGAACAGCTGGGCTATCAGGCGGAATCCGCCACCTGGCGCGGCTTCTATCTGACCGGTGCAAAAGAGTTGCGCGACGGCGTCGCTAAACTGCCGGTGGGCGCTACCGCGTCGCCGGATACCCTGAAGGGGATGACCGTCGAAATGCTGATGGACTATCTTGCTGTTAGCCTCGACAGCCGCAAAGCCGACGGGAAAAACATTAATATCAACTTTAACCTCGACAACAACGATAATCTGAACCTCGCATTAAACGATAGCGTACTTAACTATCGTAAAACGCTGCGCAGCAATGCCGATGCGTCGTTCTATATGAGCCGGAACGATCTGCATGCCGTGCTGCTGGGCCAGGTGAAAATGAGTGATTTAATCAAACAGAAAAAAGTCAACGTGATTGGCAACGCCAAAAAGCTCGACGAGATTCTGTCCTGTATGGACAAATTTGATTTCTGGGTCAATATCGTGACGCCGAATTAATCGAGGAATAGTCCAGGGGCCTTGCCCCCTGGACATATTAGATTCACAAAATAAATATATATAAAGCTCATCTTTAATTTGTGAATAAGTTATTAATGCGGTTCATTGACAAATCACTGCCGTCTTAATAAACAAATCGCCATACTAAGAT
>NZ_JANEWH010000026.1:0-43851 GCF_028069715.1 Kluyvera sp. Awk 3
TCTTTCTTTAATTCTGGAAAATTACTGGCAACGAGATAGGTCTCTTCATATAAAATAGGTTCGTTATCTGCAAGACGCAGACGGATGATATGATAGACGGCATCTTCTGTATTTAGCTTTTGCGTTATCCGGGTTGGCGGCGTTGTCAGGCTAAAGTGCAGCAGGGTGCTGCCCGGTGTTTTATGTAGACGTTTCATTTCCTCATGAAAGTTATAAACGGTCATCAGACTTTGTTTAACCGCTTGTCCTTGCACAAACATACCTTTGCCATGGATTTTCTTGATATATCCCTCTTTTTCAAGCTCTGACATAGCCTGACGGACGGTCGTGCGGCTGATCTCATACTGCTGGCATAGCTCTCGCTCAAAGGGTAATTGCTCGCCTTCTTTGAATTCGCCCGCGCTGATTTGTTGCGTAATGAGCTCAAAAAGCTGAGCGTACAAGGGCAATTTGCTTTTTTTGTTGATGCGCATGGCAATCCATCCTCAATAAGAGCTGCGTTTAAGCGTGATAAGGATGTCATGACCTCGCTATGTCGTGATGTTAATTGCGTCACAAAGCGTGACGGTTTTGTGTTTAGTTTTCTTTTAAAACAATAAGTAACTGGTTGTTTTAAGTGGAATAGGTATAAAAAAAGGCCCATGACAGTCATGGGCCTTTTCATCACTAACTGAAATTACTGCTTCGGTTCCGCCACAACATGACTGCCCACGCCGCGGTTGTTGTATTCCCACATGCGGTTGAAGTTGCGGTCGTTAAGATCGCGTTTAATCTGGCCTTTCTCGTCCTGCGCGCCGGTATTGCCGCTGAACGGACGTTTGGAAACGGCGGCGTCGGCCCACGGTTTCGCGGAATTAAAGCCTTCGTTGATCACGCTATCACGAATCACAACCTGGCCATTGGTGTTGCTATCCACGTCCAGCGAGCGGCCCAACTGCGCCACGCCGTCACCGGCGGCGGTGAAGCGGCTGTTGGTCGCCAGGAAGCCGTAGAAGATGTTGGCCTGGGTCGCCGGGGCGAAGACGTAGCCTTCCTGCTGGGTGCGGGAATTCACTACGCGGAAATCGGTGTTGTCGAACACCACTGCGCCGCGGCCGGAAACGATATCCACATCGCCTTCGAGGTAGCTGTTGCTGACCAGCGTACGGGTCTGGCGATTATTTTGCAGACGGTTATCAACGCCGCTGTTGGTCACGAAGAAGGTGTTCTGGCGGCCCAGGATATTGACGTTGTTAAGCTGGGTTTTGTCGCCATCGGTGCGCAGGGCCACCGCCTGGTGAGTACCGGCATCCACGCTGTCACCCAGATTGTTTTCAATCGTCAGGTTTTGCAGCTGTAAGCCATTGTTCTGTGACCACACGACCGCGGAGCACATCACGCCGATGGTGGCGCTGCGCTTGCTTTGGCAGCCATCAAACATGTACCACGCCGGTTTACCCGGCATGTATTTGCCGCCTGGGTTAACCAGTTTACGCCAGCTGGTCGGGTCGATTTCGGAATCGATGGCCAGGCCAATTTTTACGTCGATCGCTTTTTCACCGGTACCGTAGAGCGTCAGGCTGCCCGGAGCGGCCGGGATATAGACGGTGCCTTTATATTCACCCGGCAGTACGGCGATGTACAGACGAGAGCTGCTATGACGCGCGATAGCGGCATCAACGGCATCCTGAATACTGGTGTGCGTCACGCCCTCAGTCCCTGCCGGGCCAACCACGAAATCTGCTTTCGCCGGTACGGTGATAGAAGACGGGGACCAGGCGGCAGCGTTAGGATCTAACGAAGAGAAGTAACGCGCGGCAGTAAAGTTCTGCGCTTCGTCCGCCGACAGTACCGGACGGGAAGAGGTACCAGGTGCGGTCTGGTCAGAAGGGCGCTGATCCGCTGGGGTTGAGCTGCAAGCAGTCAGTGTCACGCCAAAAGCCAATGCCAGCGCCAGACGAGAAACCGAAAAAGTGTTCATGTTGCTCCAGGCTAATTAAGTAAAAGGGAATCCTGTAAAAGCAGCCTTTTTATACTAAGTTGAGCGAAACGGGAAGATGTGCTGACAAAAAATCGCCTGTTTTTTTGACAACTTATGTCAGCGAAAAGGAAAGCGGGCGAAAGGGGAGGAAGATAGCCATTGAAAGGCCTTATCCATCCGCCCTGGAGTGTTCGCGGCTAGAACGCTTTTTTGTGCGCCAGGCTGGTGACTAAATCGGTGATGCTGAGTACCAGCGTTGAACGCACCATTTGCTGATAGCGCTGTTCCTGCATGGTTCTCAGCGCGTCGTCGACCACGTCTTCCGGCAGGTGCAGCGTCGGCGGAGGCGGCAGCGTCGTCATGCAGTGCAGCATGTTGATCGGCCCCAGAATTTCGTCATCGGTAAAGCTGTAGATTTTGTTCTCGTGCGCCAGTTCGTTATTCAGCGCCAGTAACAGTTCAACGTCTTCATATTCATCGCGACTGATGACGCCCAGAGCATAAATCAGCTTTAGCCGCACCGGTAAATTCGCCAGCGGCCCACTGCCTTCCAGCAGCGGTTCCACCGCGTACTTCACCGCGTAATCGTCTTTACGGAAAGCCTGCAAAATCAGCTGGTCGACCGCTTCAGACAGTAAGCCCACCGCGGTCTGTATAAAACCGGTTAGCGTCTGGCGGGCGTTAAGCCGCTCCAGGATGCGGTTCTCCGCCGCCTGATTTTGGGTTAAGTGCGCGTCGTCCATCATGGCCATCATCTTTGTTGTGCTTTCCGCTAACCGTGGCTTCTCTGGTGCCGTGTCCTTCGGACGCTCATTTTCTGCTGCTGGTTGCGCATTCTTGCGCAGGAGATTCAATTTCATCTTACCCTTCTTCATCGGGCGCGGCGGCCGTGAACCTCCGCGCCCAGCTATGGGTGTTACATCATTCTTTGCGTTGCATGGCGTTATACACATTCACTATCTGGGCGACAAGCTCTGGCTGATCCTGCAGGCCACAAACCTCAATGACCGTGCTTGTTACCCCATTTTCCGCCAGCAGGTTTGCCATTTCTTGCGCCTGCGGGTCCTGGTCGCTGCGATAATGCAGGGCGGCGGCAATGCCGATAATCAGGTGGCGATTGGGGAGCCCGTATTCCAGCGTTCCTCGCAGCGGCTTGATTAAGCGATCGTTCTCGCTCAATTTACGCAGCGGCTGACGGCCAACGCGCTCCACCTCATCATGCAGATAAGGGTTCTCAAAGCGGGTGAGAATCTTATCGATGTAGGCCGCATGCTGCTGGGGATCGAAGGCGTAACGTTGAATCAGTACTTCGCCACTCTCACGCATGGCATTTTTCACTGCTTCACGTATCGCCGGGTCGAGGATGGCGTCGCGAATAGTCTGATAGCCTGCCAATTGGCCAAGATAGGCGGTTATCGCATGGCCGGTATTGAGGGTAAACAGCTTACGTTCAATATAGGCCATCAGATTGCTGGTGGGCTCCATCCCGGCGATGTCCGGTAACGTACCTTTAAACTGGGTACGGTCGACAATCCACTCGCTAAAGGTCTCAACGGTGACATCCAGCGGATCGTCGTTCGCTGCGGCCCCCGGCGGCACGATACGGTCGACAGCCGAATCGACAAACCCGACGTGTTCTTCCACCCAGACGTGCAGCTCGGCGGGTATCGATTGCAGCACGTGCTGCTTAAGCTGGCTGGTGCCGCGCACCATATTTTCGCAGGCGATGATATTCATCGGCTGGTGGTTGCCGCGCTCAAAACGGGCGATTAATCCCTGGGCCAGGGTGCTGGCGATTTTGCTCAGCACCTGCGGGCCAACGGCGGTGGTGATGATATCGGCCTGGGCAATCTGCGCGATGGCGTCCGGGCTGTTGCTGTAGATGGCGCTGACGCGATTGACCTGCTCAACGCGAGCATTTTCCCCCACCACGTTGACCTGATAATGTTGCTGATGCGCCAGCTGATCGACCAGCGGCTGGTTGACATCGGCAAAGGTCAGCTCCGCCTGTGCGTCCGCCAGTAGTTTACCAATAAAGCCGCGACCGATATTCCCTGCGCCAAAATGAATTGCTTTCATGACTGTTACCTCGAAAAAAACGTTCCGTATCAGGGGCTGTACGCCCCGTTGCCTTATGCCGCTTGCTCGCCGGACAGGAGCTGTAAAATCTCCTGCACGCTGGTGGTCTGCGTCAGACGTTCGATCACGTCCTTATCATCCAGCGCGTTGGCTAAGCGGGCGATAACCTGTACGTGCTCGTTATTGCGGGCGGCAATGCCGATCACCAGGCGCGCGATATCGTCCGGCTCGTCGCCGAAACGTACGCCTTGCGGGTACTGGCAAATGACAATCCCGGTGCGCAGCACGCGGTCTTTGGCTTCTACGGTGCCGTGCGGAACGGCGATAGATTCTCCGAGGTAGGTGGTGGTCAGCGCTTCACGCGCCAGCATGGCGTCGATGTAATCCGGCTCGACGTAGCCGCCGGAGACCAGCATTTCACCGGCAAAGCGAATGGCCTGCTCTTTGGTGTCGGCGGTTAAGTTAAGGAAGATGTTATCGGCGCTGAGCTTAAACAGGTTATCCTCGCGCTCGCCGGGCGTGAACGCATCGTCGTTGGCGGCGATAATCGTCTGGTTAATCAGGCGACTGTCGTTCGCCGCGGGCGGCAGCTTAGCGGCCAGCAGGCGGGTGGTTAAGTCGGTGTACAGGCCGCTGTCGAGGAAGTTGCTCAGCGACATATGCATTGCCTGCGGTGCAAAACGCATGGCGCGTTCGGTAAGGTCCTGATGGGTGATCACCAGATCGACATCGTCCGGCAAACTGTTGATGGCGCAGTTGGTCACTGAAATATGACTCAGACCGGCGTCTTTTACCTTTTTACGCAGCACGCCCGCGCCGAGCGCACTGGAGCCCATTCCGGCATCGCAGGCGACGATGATTTTACGCACGTGGTGCAGGTCTTTCGCCAAATCCAGCGCCGGTGCGGGCTGTGGCAGTTCGCCGGACGGTTTAGCGCCGGACTTTGACTGCTGCTTCAGGCTCTGCATGCGACGGGTGGCTTCCGCCAGACCGTTGCTCTCTTCATCACCCACGCGAACGCGTTTGAGCAGCATCGACGCCGTCAGGAAGGAAACCAGCGTGGAGGCCAGAATCGACAGTACGACGCCAATCAGCGACGCTTTCGGCGTCATCAGCAGGACGGCAAAAATAGAACCCGGAGAAGCCGGAGAGACCAGGCCCGCGTTGAACAGCGTCAGGGTAAAGACGCCGGTCATCCCACCGAGGATCACCGCCAGAATCAGGCGTGGGTTCATCAGGACGTACGGGAAGTAAATTTCGTGAATCCCACCGAAGAAGTGAATAATCGCCGCGCCGCCTGCGGACTGCTTCGCGCTGCCTTTGCCAAAGAACATGTACGCCAGCAGGATCCCCAGACCCGGACCCGGGTTAGCTTCAATCAGGAAGAAGATAGACTTGCCGGTTTCCGTCGCCTGCTGAATACCCAGCGGTGAGAAGATACCGTGGTTGATGGCGTTATTGAGGAACAGGATTTTGGCCGGCTCGACAAAAATTGAGGTCAGCGGCAGCAGGTTGTTCTGCACCATGACGTTGACGCCGCTCGCCAGCGCTTTCGACAGCAGCTCCACCATTGGCCCAATCGCCAGGAAGGAGAGCATCGCCAGCAGCATGCCGAGAATCCCGGCAGAGAAGTTGTTTACCAGCATCTCGAAGCCGCTTTTGATCTTCCCATCAACCCAGCGGTCAAAGCGTTTGATGGCCCAGCCGCCCAGCGGACCGGCGATCATCGCGCCCATAAACATCGGCATATCGGCGCCGACAATCACCCCCATGGTGGTGATCGCGCCGACCACGCCGCCGCGCTCGCCGCCAACGAGGCGACCCCCGGTATAGCCGATTAACAACGGCAGCAGATAGGTGATCATTGGGCCGACCAGCTTAGCCAGCGTCTCGTTCGGCAACCAGCCGGTAGGAATAAACAGTGCGGTAATCAAACCCCAGGCAATGAATGCGCCAATATTGGGCATCACCATATTGCTGAGGAAGCGGCCAAAATTCTGTACCTTGACCTTGATATCTGGTGATAACATAAAAACACCCCTCGTGGTGCGCGTCAGATGTTGCGCGCGTAATAGTTGTGCTGGTTTCGCCAAAAACCAGCCAGTCGTTCTGTATGCAAAATCGACTCTATCACGCCGTTTTCGTCTCGCGTACCCCGAGGGTTTTTTGTGATCTTAGTCACTGTGAATGGCCGGGTTTTGGGGTGTTTATGGTGATTTTGATCACATAAATGGGCTGTAAGTCTGCTACAACGTTAAATTATCGCCTTTGTCTCGCTATTTTTTGTGATTAAAATCACTTTTTATGTTGGCGTGTTTGTTTTCAAATTGTGATCTCATTCACAAGCTATTTTGGCGTTAACCTCATCAGCCAGTTTCGCTTTTCTCATCAGCCCTTTTTTCGTTAGAAAATTACATCTGCAACAAAAAAAGCCCCGCGCGGTTTCCCGGCAGGGCTGAATACGTTTAACGTACGGTTAGCTGAACAGTGCGGTAATGCTCGCGCTGCCGAGGCTGTGGAAATGGACGTTGAAGCCCACCATTGCGCCGCTGGCGCCTTCGTCAACGTCGATTTTGTCGATATCCAGCGCGTGGACGGTAAAGATATAGCGATGCGTTTCGCCTTTAGGCGGTGCTGCGCCGCCGTAGCCTGCTTTACCGAAATCGGTGCGGGTTTGCAGCGCGCCGGCAGGTAGGCCAACGAGGCCGGAGCCTGCGCCGGTGGGCAGTTCGCGGGTGTCGGCTGGAATGTTGGCGACAATCCAGTGCCACCAGCCGGAGCCAGTTGGGGCATCCGGATCGTAGCAGGTCACAACGAAGCTTTTGGTTCCGGCAGGCACATCGTCCCAGGCCAGATGCGGCGAGATATTCTCACCGTCGTAACCCATCCCATTGAATACCTGGCGCTGGGGTAGTTTCTCGCCGTCACGCAGATCGTGGCTGACTAATTTCATCAACTGCCTCCTTTGTTAATCTACTGATTAACAAAGGAGTGTAGCGTTAACCGCGGCAGATTACCGCTGCTTATTGGATAAAAAATGTTTCCTGTTCGACCGCGAGGCACACCGCGCGGGTCAGACGCGTCAGCTGCTGCGGGGTAATCAGGTACGGCGGCATCAGGTAGATCAGGCGGCCAAATGGTCGAATCCAGACCCCTTGCTCAACAAAGAATCGCTGAAGCAGCGCCATGTTGACCGGGTAGCGCGTTTCGACCACGCCGATCGCGCCCAGAACGCGTACATCGGCGACCAGCGGCGCGTCGGCGGCAGGGGCCAGCTCGCGCTTAAGCTGCTGCTCAATCGCTGCCACCTGAGTCTGCCACTCGCCGCTCTCCAGCAGCGCCAGGCTTTCCGTCGCCACCGCGCAGGCCAGCGGATTGCCCATAAATGTCGGCCCGTGCATAAAGCAGCCTGCTTCGCCGTTGCTGATGGTTTCCGCCACCTCGCGCGTGGTGATAGCGGCAGACAGCGTCAACGTGCCGCCGGTGAGCGCTTTACCAAGGCACAGAATATCGGCGCTGATCCCCGCGTGCTCGCAGGCGAACAGCTTGCCGGTGCGGCCAAAGCCTGTGGCAATTTCGTCGGCAATCAGCAGGATCCCCTCACGATCGCACATCTTACGGATGCGCTTTAGCCATTCCGGATGATACATCCGCATGCCGCCCGCCCCCTGGACTACCGGCTCGAGGATCACCGCGGCAATCTCGTGGCGATGAGCGGCCATCAGGCGGGCAAACGCCACCATATCGTACTCGTCGAACTCACCGTCAAAGCGGCTGTGCGGTGCGGGGGCAAACAGATTCTCCGGCAGATAACCCTTCCACAGGCTGTGCATGGAGTTATCCGGATCGCAAACCGACATCGCGCCGAAGGTATCGCCGTGGTAGCCGTTACGGAAGGTGAGAAAACGCTGACGCGACTCGCCTTTGGCCTGCCAGTACTGCAGCGCCATCTTCATCGCCACTTCAACCGCCACCGACCCGGAATCGGCCAGGAAGACGCACTCCAGCGGTTCGGGCGTCATGGCCACGAGCTTACGGCACAGTGCCACCGCGGCAGGGTGGGTTATCCCACCAAACATCACGTGCGACATCTGGTCAATCTGCGCTTTCATCGCCGCGTTCAGACGCGGGTGATTGTAACCATGAATCGCCGCCCACCAGGAGGACATGCCGTCGACCAGATGCTCGCCGCTGGCAAGCTGCAGCTCGCAGCCCTCGGCGGAAACCACCGGATAAACCGGTAACGGTGCGGTCATGGAGGTGTAGGGATGCCAGATATGGCGGCTATCGAAGGCGAGATCGTCCGTTGTCATAATCGACTTGTAAACCATTTTGAAAAGTTTTAGGTTTACGAGTATAAACCGAACCGAAAATTAACAAAACCCCCGGAGAAGCCAATGGCTCACCCTTTACGCTGGACAATGTCGCAGGTCACCGCTCTTTTCGAAAAACCGCTGCTGGAACTGCTGTTTGAAGCGCAGCAGGTCCATCGCCAACATTTTGACCCTCAGCAGGTACAAGTGAGTACGCTGCTGTCGATTAAAACCGGCGCCTGTCCGGAAGACTGCAAGTACTGCCCGCAGAGTTCACGCTACAAAACCGGGCTGGAGAGCGAACGCCTGATGGAAGTGGAACAGGTGCTGGAATCGGCGCGCAAAGCCAAGCTGGCGGGCTCCACCCGTTTCTGTATGGGCGCGGCGTGGAAAAACCCGCACGAGCGCGATATGCCGTATCTCGAGCAGATGGTGCAGGGCGTCAAAGAGATGGGGCTCGAAGCCTGTATGACGCTCGGAACGCTCTCTGACAGCCAGGCGGCGCGTCTGGCCTCGGCGGGGCTGGACTACTATAACCACAACCTCGATACCTCACCGGAGTTCTACGGCAATATCATCACCACCCGCAGCTATCAGGAACGTCTTGATACCCTGGATAAAGTGCGCGAAGCCGGGATTAAAGTGTGTTCCGGCGGGATCGTCGGGCTGGGGGAAACGGTTAATGACCGCGCCGGTCTGCTGCTCCAGTTGGCCAATCTGCCGACCCCGCCGGAAAGCGTGCCGATCAACATGTTGGTGAAGGTCAAAGGCACACCGTTGGCCGATAACGAAGACGTTGATGCCTTTGATTTTATTCGCACGATTGCCGTGGCGCGTATCATGATGCCGACCTCGCACGTGCGCCTGTCCGCGGGGCGCGAGCAGATGAACGAGCAGACCCAGGCAATGTGCTTTATGGCGGGCGCTAACTCCATCTTCTACGGCTGCAAGCTGCTGACGACGCCAAACCCGGAAGAAGATAAAGACTTGCAGCTGTTCCGCAAGCTGGGGCTGAACCCGCAGCAAACCACGGTCACCGCCGGAGACAACGAGCAGCAGCAGCGTCTCGAACAGGCGCTGATGACGCCGGATACCGACGATTATTACAACGCGGCGGCGGTATGAGCTGGCAGCAGCGAATCGACCGCGCTGTCGCTGAACGTCGTGAAGCGCAGGCCTTTCGTCAGCGCCAGCCGCTGGCGCAGGGGGCTGGGCGCTGGTTGATGTGCGAAGGACGCCGTTACCGCAATTTTTCCAGCAACGACTATCTGGGCCTCAGCCAGCATCCGCAGGTGATTCGCGCCTGGCAGGACGGGGCGGAACGTTACGGCGTCGGCAGCGGCGGATCCGCGCATGTCACCGGCTACCACCAGGCGCATCTGCGCCTGGAAGAACAGCTGGCGGACTGGCTCGGCTATGACCGCGCGCTGTTGTTTATCTCCGGTTTTGCCGCCAATCAGGCGGTGATTGCCGCACTGGCCGGACGCGAGGACCGTATCGTCGCCGACCGCCTGAGCCACGCATCGCTACTGGAAGCGGCAACCCTCAGCCCCGCGCAGTTGCGGCGTTTTCAGCATAACGACCGCCTACATCTTGCCCGGCTGCTGGCTGCCCCCGTCGAAGGGCAACAGCTGGTGGTGACGGAAGGGGTGTTCAGTATGGATGGCGACAGCGCGCCGCTGGCCGAGGTCGTTGCCGCGGCGCGCGCCGCCGATGCGTGGCTGATGGTCGACGATGCGCACGGTATTGGTGTAGTGGGTGAAAATGGACGCGGCAGCTGCTCTCAGCAGGGCGTTAAGCCGGAGCTACTGGTGGTGACGTTCGGCAAAGCCTTTGGCCTGAGCGGCGCGGCGGTGCTTTGCAGCCAGGCGGTCGCCGACTATTTCATCCAGTTCGCCCGTCATCTGATTTACAGCACCGCGATGCCTCCCGCCCAGGCGCAAGCGTTACAGGCGGCGCTGGCGGTCATTCAGAGCGATGACGGCCAACAGCGCCGCGAAATTTTGGCCCAACACATTGCTGATTTTCGCCGTGGCGCGCAAGGGCTGGCCTACGCGCTGAGCGGCTCGCAGAGCGCCATTCAACCGTTGATCGTCGGTGATAACGCAGACACGCTGCGGTTAGCCGAACACTTGCGTGTGCAGGGCTGCTGGGCTACGGCTATTCGTCCACCGACGGTACCCGCGGGCACCGCGCGTTTGCGTCTGACGCTCACTGCCGCGCATGACGCGCAGGACGTTGCTCATCTGCTGGAGGTTTTGCATGGCGAGCGTGGATAAACAGGCGGTCGCCGCGGCGTTTGGCCGCGCGGCGGCGTCTTATCAACAACACGACGAGTTACAGCGCCTCAGCGCCGCGCAGCTGCTGTCCCAGCTGCCGGCGCGGGCGTTTTCCCGCGTACTCGACGCCGGCTGTGGGCCGGGGAGCTACAGTCGCTACTGGCGCGAGCAGGGCAGCCACGTTACCGCGCTGGATCTCTCGGCGGAGATGCTGCGACAGGCGCGTCTACAGCAGGCGGCGGATACGTATCTGCTGGCGGATATCGAGGATATTCCGCTGCCCGTCGGCGGCTTCGATTTAGCGTGGAGCAATCTGGCTATTCAGTGGTGTAGCGATCTGCATGCAGCGCTGGCTGGCCTTTATCGCCAGCTCGCCCCCGGTGGCACGCTGGCATTTACCACGCTGACGGCGGGTTCGCTGCCGGAGCTTAACCAGGCGTGGCAGGCTCTCGACAGCCATCCGCACGCCAATCGCTTCCTGCCTGAAGCGACGCTGCGCGAGGCGCTGGCGGCCTATTCTGGCCATGGGATGGCGACCACCATCACCCTTTCTTTTCCCGATGCGCTGAGCGCGATGCGCTCGTTAAAGGGGATTGGCGCAACACACTTGCACCAGGGGCGCAGCCGCCAGCCGCTCACCCGCGGCAGGCTCCAGCAGCTACAGCTGGCCTGGCCGAGGCAGGAGGGGATTTGTCCGCTGACCTACCATCTTTTCACAGGAATCATCACACGTGACTGAACGTTTTTATGTAACCGGAACCGATACGGAAGTCGGGAAAACCGTTGCCAGCACCGCACTATTGCAGGCCGCACGCCTGCTGGGCCGTCGCGCCGTGGGCTATAAGCCGGTAGCATCGGGCAGCGAAATGACCGATGAGGGGTTGCGCAACAGCGACGCGCTGGCGCTCCAGCGTAACAGCGCGCTGCCACTGCGTTATGAAGAGGTGAACCCGTATACCTTTGCGGAACCCACGTCACCGCATATTGTGAGCGCCGATGAGCAACGACCTATTGAGGCTGGCGTGCTATCGGCGGGTTTGCGTGCTTTAGAAGCGCAGGCCGATTGGGTGCTGGTGGAAGGCGCTGGCGGCTGGTTTACGCCGCTCTCGCCCACGCTGACGCTCGCTGACTGGGTTCGCGACGAGCAACTGCCGGTTATTCTGGTGGTGGGGGTGAAACTGGGTTGCATCAATCATGCCGTGCTAACCGCTCAGGCAGTACAGCAGGCCGGGCTGCGGCTGGCTGGCTGGATTGCCAATGACGTCGTACCGCCGGGGCGCCGCCATGCCGAGTATCTGAGTACCCTCCAGAGAATGCTGCCTGCCCCCCTGCTGGGCGAAATTCCGTGGCTTGGCGAGTCGGTCGACGATCGACCTCTTGGCGGCTATCTCGATTTGAGTCTGTTATAAACCCCTTTTTTTATTCTGATTTTTCTCTCGCGGGTTATCTTCATTCGTAAGCGATAACCCGCAGAAAACGTAAGGAAAAAGCACGCCGTTATGGATAAAACACGTGCGCCTTTTCGCTGATACATATCAAAATTGGCGAGAAAATATTTTTTTGATTTCACGTTGACAGGAAGTTGCGCAAACCGCCGGGTGGCGAGGGATAGGGGCTAGCGGCAGTTATCCACTATTCCTGTGGATAACCCTGTGTATTAGAGTTAGAAAACTAGCGGTAAACGAGAGAACATGCGGCCTGCGCCTGAATTGATGCGAAAGGCGGCTTTTCTATCTTTTTATTAATAATCAACAAGATAAATAAAAGCAATGGCGTAATAAAAAGTGNTGCGGATTGCCATAAAACTTTCATGACCGATATTGACAAATGTTAAAAGAGAAAAAGTTCTGGGGATAACCCGGTTCAACTGGTGTTTTATGTTGTCAGAGGATAAATTTTCGCCTGTGACGCATGCCGCAACCTGTTTTGCCCAAAATACGATAATAGATTACTGTTTTTATATCCAGTGTTTTTTATTGGCAATTTGGCAGGCGGCGAGTAGAATTAATCTCCAGCCCGACCCATCCGTTATCAGGTAGCGTTGCCCATGAGTAAACCCTTTAAATTACATTCCGCGTTCAGCCCTTCCGGCGACCAGCCGGTAGCCATCTCACGTCTGAAAGAGGGGCTGGAGGACGGTCTCGCGCACCAGACGCTGCTGGGCGTTACCGGGTCGGGGAAAACCTTTACTGTGGCCAACGTCATTGCCGATCTCCAGCGTCCGACGATGGTGCTGGCGCCGAACAAAACGCTGGCCGCGCAGCTCTATGGCGAAATGAAGGCATTCTTCCCGGAAAACGCGGTGGAGTATTTTGTCTCCTACTACGATTACTACCAGCCAGAAGCCTACGTTCCCAGCTCCGACACCTTTATCGAAAAAGACGCCTCGGTGAACGAACACATCGAGCAGATGCGTCTGTCCGCCACCAAAGCGCTGCTTGAGCGCCGCGATGTCGTGGTGGTGGCCTCGGTGTCGGCGATTTACGGCCTGGGCGATCCCGATCTCTATTTGAAAATGATGCTGCACCTGACGGTCGGCATGATTATCGACCAGCGTTCAATTCTGCGTCGCCTGGCTGAGCTGCAGTACACCCGCAACGATCAGGCGTTCCAGCGCGCGACCTTCCGCGTACGCGGCGAGGTGATTGATATCTTCCCGGCAGAGTCTGACGATCTGGCGCTGCGCGTTGAGCTGTTTGATGAAGAGGTCGAGCGCCTCTCGCTGTTCGATCCGCTGACCGGGCACGTCGAGTCAACCATTCAGCGCTTCACCATCTACCCGAAATCGCACTACGTCACGCCGCGTGAGCGCATTGTCCAGGCGATGGAAGATATCAAGGTTGAGCTGGCAGAGCGCCGCAAGGTGCTGCTGGAAAATAACAAGCTGCTCGAAGAGCAGCGTCTGAGCCAGCGTACTCAGTTCGATCTTGAAATGATGAACGAGCTTGGCTACTGCTCGGGCATTGAAAACTACTCACGCTTCCTTTCCGGGCGCGGGCCGGGCGAGCCACCGCCGACGTTGTTCGATTATCTGCCGGCTGACGGCCTGCTGGTGATTGATGAATCGCACGTCACCATTCCGCAAATTGGCGGCATGTACCGCGGCGACCGGGCGCGCAAAGAGACACTGGTCGAGTACGGCTTCCGTCTGCCGTCGGCACTCGACAACCGCCCGTTGAAGTTCGAAGAATTTGAAGCGCTGGCGCCGCAAACCATCTATGTTTCGGCAACGCCGGGTAACTACGAGCTGGAGAAATCCGGCGGTGAAGTTATCGACCAGGTGGTGCGTCCAACCGGCCTGCTTGATCCGTTGATTGAGGTACGCCCGGTGGCGACTCAGGTGGATGATCTGCTGTCAGAAATTCGCAAGCGCTCGGTTATCAACGAACGCGTGCTGGTGACGACCCTGACCAAACGCATGGCGGAAGACCTGACGGAATATCTTGAAGAACACGGTGAGCGCGTGCGCTACCTGCACTCCGATATCGACACCGTTGAACGTATGGAGATCATTCGGGATTTACGTCTGGGCGAGTTTGACGTGCTGGTGGGTATCAACCTGCTGCGTGAGGGCCTGGATATGCCGGAAGTCTCGCTGGTGGCGATTCTCGATGCCGACAAAGAGGGCTTCCTGCGTTCGGAACGTTCGCTGATTCAGACCATTGGCCGTGCCGCGCGTAATATCAACGGTAAGGCCATTCTCTACGGCGACAAGATTACCCCATCAATGGCGAAGGCGATTGGCGAAACGGAACGCCGTCGCGAGAAGCAGGAACGCTACAACGAAGAGCATGGCATCGTGCCTCAGGGGCTGGTGAAAGACGTTGTCGATATTCTGGCGATGGGCGAGGGGCTGGCCAAAACGAAAGCGAAGGGGCGCGGCAAGTCTCGTTCTGCCTCGCCAATCGTTGAGCCAGACGTGAAAGCGCTGACGCCGAAAGCGCTCCAGCAGCAGATTCAAACGCTGGAGGCGCAGATGCTGAAACACGCGCAGAACCTCGAGTTTGAAGAAGCGGCAGAAATTCGCGACCGTTTGCATCAACTGCGTGAACTGTTTATCGCAGCGTCGTGATTTCGTGAGCCTGTGCGTGAATATCGAGTCGGCCTGATAAGCGTAGCGCCATCAGGCCGTTCGGCTCATTTGCCGGATGGCGGCGCAAACGCCTTATCCGGCCTACGGGCGGCGTATCAGGCATTATTTATCTAAATTGCGGTAGCCATCACGAGCCAGCAATCTGCCTTAATGTTCACTTAATCTATTCTGCTGATACTATCCTTAAAATTATTAGGGGTAGCGTCATGTCGAATCTGAATTTCCAGCAGTTATTTACCTTACTCGTCTCCGTTGCCATCGTTGCCGGTTTCCTGAGCCACTGGCTGTTGAGCTACTGACTTCTCTTAGCGCTTTGTCGGCAAAAACTCTACCCACGCCCGCGTCCCGGTTGTGTTTTCGCGGTTTTGCAGGAAGAACGCCGCTTCATGCAGCTGGGCGATGCGCGTCACGATGCTAAGCCCGAGGCCAATGCCGCCATAGCGGCTGTCCATGCGCACAAAAGCCTGACTTAGCTCGCCCACCTTCGATTCATCAATTCCTGGCCCTTCATCTTCCACAATCAACATCGGTTTGCTGTCTGCGGCCAGCGACAGCGTAATGGTGGTTGATTTTGGGCTGTAGCGATGCGCATTCTCCACCAGATTACGAACCATCAGGCGCAGTAGCGTCGCATCACCGGCAACGGTTACCGTGGGTGTCGGCTCGGCAATGACTAACTTCTGCGCTCGCGCCTCCAGCATCGTTTCCAGCTCGTCCTTAAGCGGTTCCAGCACATCACTCAGCAAATTCACCTGCTGATAGCTTCCCGCTGAAAACGACTGGCCGACCCGCGCCAGCAGTAGCAGTTGCGCAACGCTTTCAGTCATCTGATCCAAACGCTGAATCAGCGGCGCAAGGCTCAGTTTCTGCGTTTTCTCCAGCAGCTCCAGATGCAGCTTTAACCCCGCCAGCGGGGTTCGTAGCTCATGGGCCACGTCGGCGGTGAACAGGCGTTCCCGGTCGAGCGTTTGGGTCAGGTTTTCCACCAGTTGGTTGATGGCTTTGGTGACCGCTTCAACCTCAACGGTGGTTTGCTGTAGGTAAATGGGCTGTAAATTCCCCGGGGTACGGCGATCCAGCTCTTGCTGTAGGTCAGCCAGAGGGCGGGTGATACGTTTGACCGCCTGTAGACACAAAAACAGCGCCAGCCCGATGATCACCACGCTTGGCACCAGCAGGCTGGCAATCGCTTCACGAACTTCGTGGCGGATATGTTTCACGTTGTTGTGGTTGTTGAGCAGCATCGCCACTTCCAGCTCGATCTGCTCTTTGCTCTCATGCCACAGCCAGAACACGCTGATAAGCTGGAATACGATCAGAATCAGGCCAATCGCCAGCAGCAACTGGTGGCGCATTGGCCATTGGCGAACGGAGAATAATGCCATGGGTTACTCCGTTGGGCTGGAATTAACCAGCTGGTAGCCAAAGCCGCGCACGGTGCGAATACGGGCCTTACCCACTTTGTCACGCAGGTTGTGGATATGCACCTCCAGCGTGTTGGTTGCCGGTTCATTATCCCAGTTGTAGATATCGTTGTAGAGAATCTCGCGGTGCACCGGGCTGCCGGCCTTGAGCATCAGGCGGGAAAGTAGGGCGTACTCTTTAGGCGTCAGCTCCAGCAGTTCGCCGTCCAGCCATACCTGGCGGCGAGTGACGTTAAGGCGCAGATTTTCGACCGTCACTTCGTTATCGCCCTGATTGAGATTACGGCGCAGCAGCGCGCGAATGCGGGCATTGAGCTCTTCGAGCGCAAAGGGTTTGATCAGATAGTCGTCGGCACCGGTATCCAGGCCGCTGACGCGGTCTTCCAGGGTATCGCGGGCCGTCAGAATCAGCACCGGGGTGCTCATTTTTTCCTGACGCATACGATGCAGGAAATGCAGCCCGTCTTCATCCGGCAGGCCAAGATCCAGCACCACCAGGCTATAGTGGCCATTAGCAAGACTCAGCGCCGCTTGCTGCGCGGTGGCAACACCGTCGCAGGCGTATCCTTCACTCTGCATGGCCAGAATCAGCCCCTGCAGTAACAGCGTGTCATCTTCAACGACTAATATTTTCATCTGTTCGCCTCTATTTGCAGGTCGCTAATATATCATCCGCTGCATGATATTCCTTTGTCTCTACGCCGGTCATACCCAGTACGGTAGAGAACAGATTATCCTGTGAATAGTCATTTTCTTTGGCCTGTTTTTGCAGGCAATCGTAGTTCACGCCATAGCGTTTTTGATAATCGTCAGATAACCATAACAGCATCGGCACATGTTTTTGCGTTTCTGGCGCAATAGAATACGGTAAGCCGTGCAGATAAACGCCATTTTCACCTAACGACTCTCCGTGGTCGGAAAGATAAACCAGGCTGGTGGTAAATTTATCCTGCTTTGATTGCAGCAGTTTAATCGCTTTATCGACAATATAATCGATGTACAGAATGGTGTTGTCGTAGGTATTTTTCAGCTGTTCCTGAGAACAAGACTGAATTTCGCTGGTATCGCAGGTTGGCGTAAAACGACGGAACTGCGGTGGGTAACGGTTGTAATAGGTCGGGCCGTGGCTGCCGATGGTGTGCAGCACAATCACGCCGTCACCCTGCATGCTGTCGATGGTTTTTTCTAAGTCGTGGAACAGCACGTCGTCATAGCATTCGCCGTCAATGCACTGGCCCGGTAACTTCATCGCCGTCATATCCTGATGCGGTACGCGGTCACAGGCGCCTTTACAACCACCGTCGTTGTCGTTCCACAGCACCTGAATTCCCGCGCGCTGAATAATATCGAGCAGGCCTTCCTGATGATGGGCTAAAGACTCATCATAGCGAGCTCGCGGCATATTGGAGAACATACAGGGAACAGAAACCGCCGTTGCTGTACCGCAAGAGGTCGTTTTCGGGAAATAGACCACGTTATCTTTCGCTAACAGTGGGTTGGTGTCGCGATCGTAACCGCCCAGCGAGAAGTTTGCGGCGCGCGAGGTCTCTCCGAGAACAATAATGGTCAGGTTCTTACGCGGTCCGTTTTTCATGATGGCTTTTTGCTGCGCGTCTTCACCAATTTTTACCAGCGGCAAATTATCCATCTTGTGGTGAAAATACCAGGAGTTGAGCGCCACAATACTGTTTGATGGGTTCAACGATTTCACCAGCTCTTTATTATTGCGAAACAGCGAGGCGTAATCTTTATAAAACAGGCCCGCGACCAGTACGATTAACAGTGCTGAAACCAGGACGGTACCGACACGCATTAACGCGCCGCGCCACAGATTTGCCGCCGGTTTAATTTTAATCCACCACGCCAGGGCAATAAACAGCAGAGCGGTTAAACCCAGCACGACAATCATTTGACCAGAGAGCAGCGCGTAGCTCTCGGCGGGTGTGGTATCGAAGATATTGGTGATCATTGAACGGTCAATAATCACACCGTAATTCTTCATAAAATACTGCGCGCTGGCGCTGAGCAGAATAAACAGCGTGACGAGGAGCTTCTCAAGTCGAATAACCGACGCAATCGCCAGACAAATTGCCATCACCGCAAAAGCGACTACCGGCATGGTCAGGAAGACGAGGGTATTGTGCAGGCTGTCTACCGGCAGCAGGCTAAATGCCTGACGATAAAAAACGACGTTCAGCGCCAGAGCAATATAGAGCGCGAACAGAATAATGTAGGTCAGACGGCTGACAACGGGACGTTTACGTAACAGGCGAAGCATAACGGTAACCTATGAAGATTGATGCTCGTTATGCTGCCCGATCTATTTTAAGACAACCTTAAGATTTTAAGGAAGCGCGGCCAAAGGCCTGAAGCGCCTCTTCCAGCGCCGCACGTAACAGGGTGCGATCGTGGCGGTAGGGTATGTCGCTAGCCTCCAGCGGCTGTTGGATAACCACTTTGCCCTCTGTGCCACTGATGTCTGCTTTCGGACCTACAATCACGGCATCAATCACCGGCTTGCCAATATAGTGCTCCAGCAGGTGAAGGCGGTCAGCAAGCGTCAGATTGCCCGCAGGGCTGTGCTCGCGACCCAGGTTTTCGATGTAGACCATCGGCGCAGGCGTGCGGCGCATGGCCTGAGCGATATCCGGTAGCAGCAGGATTGGCAGCAGACTGGTGTAGAAACTACCGGGCCCGATGAGAATTAAATCGGCTTCGGCGATGGCCTGTACTGCTTCGCGGGTAGCGGACACTGACGGGGTCAGCATCAGCTCCTGCGGCGGTAGCGTCAGCTGATCGATATTCACTTCGCCGTAGATTTCATGCCCCTCGCTATCGATTGCCATCAAATCGACCGGCTGTTCCGACATCGGGATTAAATACGCCTCAACTTTCAGTAGGTTTCTGATTAAATTGATCGCCTCTAAAGGGCGTACGCTCAGGTGATCTAACGCCTTTAACATCAGGTTTCCAAGGTTATGCCCGGAAAGTTCACCGTTGCCGCCAAAACGATACTCAAACATCGTCGACGCTACGCTGGGTTCGGTGATTAATTGATTAAGACAGTTACGCATATCGCCCCAGGCAATGCCGCCCTCTGAACGACGAATACGTCCCGTAGACCCGCCATTATCCGTGGTCGTGACGATACCGGTAAGGCGAGAGCCCAGCGATGACAGGGATGACATCACGCGTCCAAGGCCGTGGCCGCCGCCGAGCGCCACCACGCGGTCGAGATCGGCAAAAGTGCGATTGCGCATAGAACTTCCTTATGTCCTGAAAACCCGCTTACATTAGCCTAACTACCACTAAAAGACGATGCTCTGTACCGGTCAAAATGACGTATATCAATGCAAAAACGTGATTTTTACGTATTCTGTAGGGAAAGTGCACGATCGTGTCGCTATGTATAAGTTTATATAGCGAAAGCGAAAATGGCGAAACTGTTATTCTCGCGCTACTATTCGGCATAACCTGGTTCAGCACGCTGTGTACAACAGGCTGAACAAAACACTCTAGCCTCTGCGCCTAAGTTGAAAAATAAGGTGCTTTGGCCGCAACGGGTCACGCCGTTGCCAGGGCGAAGGAAGAAATGATCTCGCCTCCCGTATTTGGAAAGGTGTCTATGGCTTTACAACTCACCGATGCGTTTGCGCGTAGGTTTTTCTATCTGCGCCTGTCGATTACCGACGTCTGCAACTTCCGTTGCACCTATTGCCTGCCGAACGGCTATCAGCCGAATGGGGTCACCAACAAAGGATTTCTGTCACTGGACGAAATTCGCCGGGTGACGCGTGCCTTTTCGGCGCTGGGAACGGAAAAAGTGCGTCTCACCGGCGGCGAGCCGTCGTTACGTCGTGACTTTACCGACGTTATCGCCGCTGTAAAAGAAAACGCCTCTATCCGCCAGATTGCCGTGACCACCAATGGCTACCGCATGGCGCGCGATGTCGCCGCCTGGCGTGATGCCGGGTTGACGGCACTCAACGTGAGCGTAGATAGCCTTGATGCGCGTCAGTTTCACGCCATCACGGGTCAGGACAAATTCCGCCAGGTGATGGAGGGCATCGATGCCGCCTTCACCGCCGGCTTTGAAAAAGTGAAGGTCAACACCGTGCTGATGCGCGACGTGAACCATCACCAGCTCGACACCTTTCTGGCGTGGATCAAACCGCGCCGCATTCAACTTCGCTTTATTGAACTGATGGAAACCGGCGAGGGCAGCGAGCTGTTCCGTAAGCACCATATCTCGGGCATGGTGCTGCGCGACGAACTGCTTAAGCGAGGCTGGATCCATCAGATCCGTCAGCGCAGCGACGGCCCGGCGCAGGTTTTCTGTCACCCCGACTACGAAGGGGAAATCGGCTTAATTATGCCGTATGAGAAAGACTTCTGCGCCAGCTGTAACCGTCTGCGCGTATCGTCCGTTGGGAAATTGCATCTGTGTCTGTTTGGCGACGGCGGCGTTGACCTGCGCGAACTGCTGGCCGATGACGCCCAGCAACAGGCGTTGGAAGAGCGTATTGCTGAAGCCCTGACGCATAAAAAACAGACCCACTTCCTGCACCAGGGCAATACCGGCATTACCCAGAATTTATCCTATATCGGCGGATAATTGGCTATCAAGGAGCTATTAAATGAGTCAGGTGAGCGCTGAATTTATCCCGACACGCATTGCTATTCTTACTATTTCCAACCGTCGCGGCGAGGAGGATGACACCTCCGGGCACTTCCTGCGCGATGCGGCCCACGAGGCCGGGCATCAGATTGTCGATAAGGCGATCGTCAAAGAGAACCGCTACCAGATTCGTGCCCAGGTGTCTGCCTGGATTGCCCGCGACGACGTCCAGGTGGTATTGATCACCGGCGGCACCGGGCTGACCGATGGCGATCAGGCGCCGGAAGCGCTGCTGCCGCTGTTTGACCGCGAAATCGAAGGCTTTGGCGAAGTGTTCCGCATGCTCTCTTTCGAGGAGATTGGCACCGCCACGCTGCAATCGCGCGCCGTTGCCGGGATGGCCAACCGGACGCTGATTTTTGCGATGCCGGGTTCGACCAAAGCCTGCCGCACCGCGTGGGATAACATTATTGCCCCGCAGCTGGATGCTCGTACCCGTCCGTGTAACTTCCACCCTCATCTGAAGAAATAAACGATGTCGCAACTGACCCATATTAACGCAGCGGGTGAAGCCCACATGGTGGATGTCTCCGCCAAGACCGAAACCGTCCGCGAAGCGCGCGCTGAAGCGTTTGTCACCATGCAGCCGGAAACCCTGGCGATGATTATTGAAGGCAGCCACCACAAGGGCGATGTGTTCGCCACCGCGCGTATCGCCGGGATTCAGGCGGCTAAGCGCACCTGGGATCTTATCCCACTTTGTCACCCGCTGATGCTGAGCAAGGTGGAAGTGAACCTGCTGGCGGAGCCGGAACACCACCGCGTGCGCATCGAATCGCTCTGTCGCCTCACCGGGAAAACCGGCGTCGAAATGGAAGCGCTGACCGCCGCATCGGTCGCGGCGTTGACCATCTATGACATGTGTAAGGCGGTGCAAAAAGATATGGTTATTGGCCCGGTTCGCCTGCTGGCGAAAAGCGGCGGTAAATCGGGCGATTTCAAGGCGGATACTCATGATTAATGTGCTGTTTTTTGCTCAGGTTCGTGAGCTGGTGGGCGTGGACTCGCTGGCGCTGGCGCCTGAATTTGCCAATGTGGAAGCCGTGCGTCAGCATCTGGCCGCGCAGGAAGGGCGCTGGTCGTTGGCCCTTGAAGAGGGCAAGCTGCTCGCGGCGGTGAACCAGACGCTGGTCAGCTTCGATCATCCGGTTACCGATGGTGATGAAGTGGCGTTTTTCCCGCCGGTGACGGGAGGGTAACATGAGCGAAACCCGTATTATCGTTCGCCATGAACGCTTTAGCGTTGGCGATGAATATTCCTGGCTGGCTGAACGCGATGAAGATGGCGCGGTGGTGACGTTTACCGGCAAAGTGCGTAACCATAATCTTGGCGATAGCGTGAAGGCGCTGAGCCTCGAGCACTACCCGGGTATGACCGAAAAAGCGCTGGCGGAAATCGTCGACGCCGCCCGTGAACGCTGGCCGCTGGGCCGCGTCACCGTGATTCACCGCATCGGCGAGATGTGGCCGGGCGAAGAGATTGTCTTCGTCGGCGTCACCAGCGCCCATCGCGGCAGCGCCTTTGACGCCGGTGAATTTATCATGGACTATCTAAAGACCCGCGCGCCGTTCTGGAAGCGCGAAGCGACACCGGAAGGCGAGCGTTGGGTGGAAGCGCGCGACAGCGATAAACAGGCAGCCGAGCGTTGGTAGCGTTACACTTACTTCAGGCTTTCATTAATTCAGGAGAACGTCATGGACCGATTCCCTCGCTCTGATTCAATCGTGCAGGCCCGTAGCGGTCTGCAAACCTACATGGCTCAGGTTTACGGCTGGATGACCTGCGGGCTGCTGCTGACCGCGTTTATTGCGTGGTACGCGGCGAACACGCCGGCGGTGATGATGTTTGTTTTCTCCAGCAAAATCACCTTCTTTGGGCTGATCATCGCCCAACTGGCGCTGGTATTCGTGCTTTCCGGCATGGTGCAGCGTTTAAGTGCGGGCATGGCGACCACGCTGTTTATGCTCTACTCGGCGCTCACCGGGCTGACGCTATCGAGCATTTTCATCGTCTACACCTACTCATCCATCGCCAGCACCTTCGTGGTAACCGGCGGGATGTTCGGCATCATGAGCTTGTACGGTTACACCACCAAGCGCGATCTCAGCGGCCTGGGCAGCATGCTGTTTATGGGGCTGATTGGTATCGTGCTGGCTTCGCTGGTTAACTTCTGGCTGAAAAGTGAAGCGTTGATGTGGGCGATTACCTATATCGGCGTGATTATCTTTGTTGGGCTGACCGCCTACGACACCCAAAAGCTGAAAAACATCGGCGAGCAGATTGACGTGCGCGATACCTCAAATCTGCGTAAGTACGCCATTCTCGGCGCGCTGACGCTGTATCTCGACTTCATCAACCTGTTCCTGATGCTGCTGCGGATTTTTGGTAATCGCCGCTAGGTAGGCTGAGTGAGTTTAACGATCCCGGACTGGTTCCGGGATTTTTTTCGGATTTTATTCTGGTCTCAAACGCACGTTAAAAGCAGCTTACCGATGGGGAACTCGATTGAGCACCGCCGTGGCGGTTGTTTTTTAGCTGGCATTGATTGCGCTAAAAACAGACAAATTGCTCTCTTCCTGAGCGAAAAAGTGACACCAACGTCACAAAAAGCACCACATTTACGGAATTTTCCGTACACTCGGGTACTCTGAATAAGCAAATAAAATTCTTCAGGAGAGAAGCCATGAAGTGGCAACAACGAGTTCGTGTCGCAACGGGGCTAAGTTGCTGGCAGATTATGTTGCATTTGCTGGTCGTCGCCGTGCTGGTGATGGGCTGGATGAGCGGCGCGCTGGTGCGCGTTGGCCTGGGTCTCTGCGTCGTGTATGCCGTTACCGTTTTACTGATGCTGGCGCTACAGCGTCACCACGAGCAGCGCTGGCGAGACGTCGCCGACGTGCTCGAAGAGTTGACCACCACCTGGTATTTTGGCGCGGCGATGATTGTCGTCTGGCTGCTGTCGCGCGTGCTGCAAAATAACTACCTGCTGGCGGTGGCCGGTCTGGTTATTCTCGCTGGGCCAGCCGTGTTCTCGCTGCTGGTCAAAGAAAAAACCTCAGGCGATCTTGCGGCGAAACATCGCGTACGCCACTGATCCCGTCGTGGCCGCTATAAACAGTAGCGGCCACAGGCTCCCCCAGACAATCGACAGACTCGCATCCTTCAAATAAATCTGCTTGGTAATATCGGTAAAATGCCGAATCGGGTTAATCCACGTTAAATGCTGGAGCCATACCGGCATGTTCTCGACCGGCGACACATAGCCCGACAAGAGAATCGCTGGCATCATAAAGACGAACACGCCGATAAACGCCTGCTGCTGCGTTGAACACAGCGCGGAAATCAGCAGCCCAAACCCGACCAGCGATAGCCCGTAAATCACCATAGTGAAATAAAACAGCGCCAGCGAACCAGCGAAAGGAATCTGATAGGCCCAGATGCCGATGGCCAGCACGATCGTGGCCTGGAACGTGGCGACGATCAGCGCGGGCACCGCTTTACCGACAAAAATTTGCCAGGTGGCGAGGGGGGAGACCAGCAGCTGATCCAGCGTACCCTGTTCGCGCTCGCGAGCAACCGACAGCGAGGTGACGATCATCACGCCGATGGTGGTGATCATGGCGATCAGCGAGGGTACCACGAACCACTTGTAGTCGAGATTCGGGTTGTACCAGTTGCGCACCACCAGTTCACTGTTGTTCGGTTTTACTTTGCCCTCCATCAGCTCCTGCTGGTAGTTCTTGACGATTTGTTGCAGGTAGTTGGCGGCAATCTGCGCGCTGTTAGAGTTGCGCCCGTCGAGTATCAGCTGCATCGGCGCGGTCTGGAAGGTATCGAGATTACGGGAAAAATCGGCCGGGAAACGCACCAGCAGCAATGCTTTTTGAGTGTCGAGCGTTGGCTGGATCTCCTGCGGGCTTTTCAGCAGCAGCACGTGGGTAAACGCTTTGGCGCGGGCGAAGCGCTGGGTCAATTCAACGGCGTGCTTGCCGTTGTCTTCGTTATAGACGGCGATGGTGGCGTTGGTCACTTCCAGCGTGGCGGCAAAGGGAAACAACAGCACCTGGATCAGCACCGGCATAATCAGAATGACGCGGGTTTGCGGCTCGCGCAGCAGCGACTGTAGCTCTTTGCGGATAAGCGTCCATAAGCGATAAAACATAGTGCTTTCCTCATGTCGGGTGCGCTTCGCTTGCCCGACCTACAAGCCTCGTTGTCCCGGTAAGCGCAGCGCCGTCGGGCAAAATACGAGTGCCAGCGTTAATCCAATCGACGTTTGGTTTTCATCCACGTCAGGCCAATAAACATCACCGCCGAAGCGATTAAAAACAAGGTGTTAATCATCAGCACCACGGGAATATTGCCCGCCAGGAACAGGCTTTGCAGGGTGCTAACAAAATAGCGCGCCGGGATGATATAGGTCACCATGCGAATGGCCGCGGGCATACTGTCTATCTGGAAAATAAACCCGGACAGCATGATCGACGGCAGAAACGCGGCGTTAAGCGCCACCTGGGCGGCGTTAAACTGATTGCGGGTGATGGTGGAAATCAGTAGCCCCATCCCCAGCGTGCTGAGCAAAAACAGGCTGGTGATGAAAAACAGGATCACCAGCGAACCGCGGTACGGCACGCCGAGAATAAACACCGATACCAGCATGCACAGCAGCATCGCCAGCATGCCGAGGAAATAGTAGGGAATCAGCTTGCACAGCAGCAGCTCGACGCGGGTGACTTCGGTGGAAAGCAGCGCTTCCATGGTGCCGCGCTCCCATTCGCGGGCAATAACCAGCGAGGTGAGAATCGCGCCAATGACCGTCATAATAATGGTGATCGCGCCGGGAATAATAAAATGCTGGCTGATGGCCGCCGGGTTAAACCAATAGCGGGTCTGCACGTCGATAAGCGGTTCGAACTCCTGACCATTATCCTCAGCGCGCTGCTGCTGCCAGATTTGCCAGATACCCTCAACGTAGCCTTGCACAAAGTTGGCGGTATTCGGTTCACTGCCGTCGGTAATCACCTGAATCGGCGCGTCGTCGCCAACGCGGGTCATCTTCTTATCGAAATCAACCGGCACGACGATCAGGCCGCGAATACGCCCGGCCTGCATCATTTCAATCAGCTGCTGACGGTTGTCGCTGATGGTGGCGTCGATATAGGGGGAGCCGGTCAGAGTGTGGGTGAAATCCAGCGCTTCCTGGCTTTGCTGCTCCAGCAGTACGCCAACGCGCAGTTTGCTGGAGTCGAGGTTAATGCCGTAGCCGAAGATAAACAGCAGCAACAGCGGGATAACCACCGCAATCAGCCAACTGCTGGGGTCGCGGACAATCTGCCGCGTCTCCTTCACGCACAGCGCGCGCACGCGCCGCCACGACAGCATCTTAGCGCTCATCGGCATGCTCCTTATCCCAGTCGTTGATCAGCGTGATAAAGGCTTGTTCCATGGTCGGGTCCGGCAGCTGGTCATCCGCCGCCTGCGCTTTTAAATCGTCCGGCGTGCCGCTGGCAATCAGCTTGCCGCGATAGACCAGGCCGATACGGTCGCAGTATTCCGCCTCATCCATAAAGTGGGTGGTGACCATCACCGTGACCCCTTTCTCCACCATGCTGTTGATATGCAGCCAGAATTCGCGGCGGGTGAGAGGGTCTACGCCCGAGGTGGGTTCATCAAGGAACAGAATATCCGGCTCGTGCATCAGCGAACAGGCCAGCGCCAGGCGCTGCTTAAACCCCAGCGGCAGCGCGTCGGTGGTGTGGCGCGCGATGGCTTTCAGACCGAAAGCGTTGCTCATGCTGTCGATTTTATCGTTCTGTGCGCGGCCGCGCAGGCCGTACACCCCGGAGAAGAAGCGCAGGTTTTGCTCGACGGTGAGGTTGCCGTACAGCGAAAATTTCTGCGCCATATAGCCGAGATGCTGACGCGCCTTACCCGAACTGACCTTCAGGTCCATGTTCAGCACCAGCGCATTGCCGGAGGTGGGCACCAGCAGCCCGCACATCATCTTGAAGGTGGTCGATTTCCCTGCGCCGTTCGGCCCCAGCAGGCCGAAGATCTCGCCGCGTTTGACGGCGAAGTTAACGTGGTCGGTGGCGGCGAAATCGCCGAATTTTTTAGTGAGCTGTTTGGCTTCAATCACCGTTTCATCCGGCGAGCCGTCAACGGTGTGGAGAATGGCGCCCAGCGGCGATTCCGAGGTGCCCGCGCCGCCCAGTAGGTCAATAAAAGCATCTTCAAATCGCGGCGCGGTTTCTTCCATCTCCAGTTCAGGCATGCCAGGCGCCTGCTTTAGCGTCTCGGCGGTGGCCGATTTTTTAAGGATCACGCGGACCGAACGGCCCTGAATCATGCCGTCGCTGACCATCTCCTGTTTCAGCGCCCGTTGCAGCAGCTTGCGGTTATTTTCCGCCGGGCTGTGCATTAAGAAGCTGCGCCCGGCTATGGTGCGGGTGAGGGCGGTGGGTTCCCCCTGATACAATAGCTCGCCTTCGTTCATCAGCAGCACGTCCTGGCACTGTTCGGCTTCGTCGAGATAGGAGGTGCTCCAGAGGATCAGCATGCCGTCGCCCGCCAGCTCGTGCACCATCTCCCAGAGTTCACGGCGTGAGATAGGATCGACGCCGACGCCGGGTTCATCTAACAGCAAAACTTTTGGCTCACCAACCAGCGTACAGGCCAGCCCCAGCTTCTGCTTCATGCCGCCGGAAAGCTTCCCCGCCAGCCGTCCGGTAAACGGCCCCAGGGCGGTAAATTCCAACAGCCGGGCAAAGGTTTTTTCGCGGACGTCGCCGGTTACGCTGCGCAGATCGGCATAGAGATTAAGGTTTTCCATCACCGTTAAATCTTCATACAGGCCGAATTTCTGCGGCATATAGCCCAACACCGAATGCAGCGCGCTGTCGTCGGCAATCGGATCCAGCCCGAGCACGGTCGCGCTGCCTTCGTCCGGCTTCAGCAGCCCGGCGAGCATGCGCATCAGCGTGGTTTTTCCCGCGCCGTCCGGGCCAACAAGACCGGTCACATAGCCGCCGTTGATGGTGCAGTCCAGCCGGGCGACCGCCGGTTTATCCATGCCGGCGAACCGTTTGACCAGCCCGCGTAGCTGAATCTGGCCGTCACTCATGGCGCGACTCTTCGTTGAACTGAAGCGTGACAGGCATCCCCTGTCGCAGGCTGTCGTCGGCGTCGGTGACGATAATACGCAGACGGTAGACCAGGTCGGTACGGAGATCCGGCGTCTCAACCGTCTTCGGGGTAAATTCCGCGGTCGGGGAGACAAAACCAATTTTGCCGTGATACGGCTTATTCGGGCGGCCGTCGGTATAAAGCAGAATTTCTCGGCCCGGCTGCGCCTGGTTGAGATTTTTCTCGTCCACATAGGCGCGGACCCACACCGGACGGGTGAGGGAAAGAGTCAGTACGGTACTGCCTGCGCTCAGCATGCTGCCGGGTTCAACCGCGCGGGTGAGCAGGGTGCCGTCAGAGGGGGCGGTCAGTACGGTGTCATGCAGATCGAGAGTGGATTGGGCCAGCTGCGCCTGCGCCTGCTCGAGATTGGCTTTCGCCTGGGCAATTTCCTGCGGACGATTCCCCGCACGATACTGGCTGAGTTTATCCTGTGCCGATTTCAGCGTCGCCAGCGCCTGGTCGCGGGACGAGCGGGCGTTTTCCAGATCGTTGGCCGACAGCAGTTTTCGGTTCCACAATCCCTGCTGGCGCTGGAGATAGCTTTGCGCATAGTCGTAGGCTGCTTGCGCTTGTTTCACCGAGGCCGCGGCCTGGGCAATTTCTTCCGCCCGGTAGCCTGCCATCATCAGGTCGTACTGCGCCTGCGCCGTCGCGACGTTGGCTTTAGCCTGCATCAGGGCATTTTCATAAGGCGCCTGGTCCAGTTGACCGAGGGTCTGCCCCTGCTTGATGGCGTCGCCTTCGTCGACCGTCAATGACTGCAAGCGGCCGCCGACGCGGAAGCTCATGTTCACCGTACGAATATCCACGTTGCCATAGAGCGTCAGGCCGTTGTTTTGCCGACTCTGGTACCACCACGTGCCGCCGCCAATCAGCGCGACGATGACCACCACCGCCAGAATCAGAACCACCGGTTTTTTCATGAGTTGAGGCTCCTTTGCGTTAATCCTTGCAAGATCAGATCGATATGGCAGGTCACTACCTGGAAAATTTGCTCGGCTTTGTCGGCATCAAACTGCGTCCAGCCGGTGCGCATCAGGATGGTTTCTCGCCCGAGGCGAAACGCCAGCACTTCGCCCAGCAGGGCGTGGGTGTGGAGGATCATCTGCGTACTGTTAGCATCGCAGCCAGTATAGGCGGCGATCAGCCGGGTCAGGTGCGCGTGCAGCGGGGCAATGACCTGATCGTGGATACGCTGGTAGGCGGCAGTCGGCGACAGCTGCTCGCGAGAGATAAATTTGCTGAGGTTAAGGGTATCGTCCTGGGTCAGCAGTAAGATCATGTTCTGGCAGGCGCGGAGGATCAGGGTGCGCATGGCCTCTCTGTCCGGCTGCGGCTGGGCAAACAGTTGCTCGGCGGCTTCGGCATGGGCGCGAAAGTTTTCGCCGATAAAGTCGGCAATCCACTGGGCGCAGGCCTGGTATAAATCTTCTTTTGAGCCAAAATAGTAGGTGATGGCGGCAATATTCTGCCCGGCCTGAGCGGCAATATCGCGGGTGGTGGCGTGCAGGCCATACTCGCCAAACTGGGCGAGCCCGGCGGCGATGAGCTGACTCTTGGCCTGCTCGCCTTTGCTGGTTATCGGTGTCGTATTCATCATGCCACCAGAATTAATCAAACGATTGA
The DNA here is from genome assembly GCF_028069715.1 of Kluyvera sp. Awk 3. Taxonomy (NCBI): domain Bacteria; kingdom Pseudomonadati; phylum Pseudomonadota; class Gammaproteobacteria; order Enterobacterales; family Enterobacteriaceae; genus Kluyvera; species Kluyvera sp. Awk 3. The sequence continues at coordinate 29,642 of NZ_JANEWH010000026.1, forward strand.
TTAAGATTATGCCGGGTTTTTGCGCTTGTCCAGTCTGGTGAATAATCTTGTTTTCTACCGCGAAGGGGATAATTTATGCGGTGAATCACAAAAACTGCTACACTCCGCCCCTTCATGACATTGTGGTTTTTGTCATTACCTGTTTTTTTATCCCCTCGAAAACTACACCGCATGCGGTCGGGGTGGGTGTGGAGTATTTATGTCTTTTGATTCCCTCGGACTGAACCCCGATATTTTGCGTGCCGTTGCTGAGCAAGGCTATCGCGAACCCACCCCCATCCAGCAGCAGGCGATTCCTGCGGTACTGCAGGGCCGTGACCTGATGGCCAGCGCGCAAACCGGCACCGGTAAAACCGCAGGCTTTACTCTGCCGTTGCTGCAACTGCTGGTTTCTCGCGAGCCTCACGTGAAGGGCCGTCGCCCGGTGCGCGCGCTGATCCTCACCCCAACCCGTGAGCTGGCGGCGCAGATTGGCGAAAACGTGCGTGAATACAGTAAATACCTGAACATCCGCTCGCTGGTGGTGTTCGGCGGCGTGAGCATCAACCCGCAGATGATGAAGCTGCGCGGTGGCGTTGACGTGCTGGTGGCGACACCGGGCCGTCTGTTGGATCTGGAACACCAGAACGCCGTCAAGCTCGATCAGGTAGAAATTCTGGTGCTCGATGAAGCGGACCGTATGCTCGATATGGGCTTCATCCACGATATCCGCCGCGTGTTGACTAAGCTGCCGGCGAAGCGTCAGAACCTGCTGTTCTCCGCGACCTTCTCTGATGACATTAAAGGTCTGGCGGAAAAACTGCTGCACAACCCGCTGGAAATTGAAGTGGCGCGCCGTAACACCGCTTCCGAGCAGGTCACCCAGCACGTTCATATGGTCGATAAAAAGCGTAAACGCGAGCTGCTGTCGCAGATGATTGGCGAAGGCAACTGGCAGCAGGTGCTGGTGTTCACCCGTACCAAACACGGCGCCAACCATCTGGCGGAGCAGCTGAATAAAGACGGTATCCGCAGCGCCGCGATCCACGGTAACAAATCGCAGGGTGCGCGTACCCGTGCGCTGGCCGATTTTAAATCCGGCGATATTCGCGTGCTGGTGGCAACTGATATCGCCGCGCGCGGCCTGGATATTGAAGAGCTGCCGCACGTGGTGAACTACGAGCTGCCAAACGTGCCGGAAGATTACGTGCACCGTATTGGCCGTACTGGCCGCGCGGCGGCGACCGGCGAAGCGCTGTCGCTGGTTTGTGTTGATGAACACAAACTGCTGCGTGACATTGAGCGCCTGCTGAAGAAAGAAATTCCGCGCATTGCGCTGCCGGGTTACGAGCCGGATCCGTCCATTAAGGCCGAGCCGATTCAGAACGGTCGCCAGCAGCGTGGCGGCGGTAACGGCGGCGGTCGTGGTCGCGGTCAGAACCAGGGGCAAGGCCAGGGGGCGGGGCGCAGCCAGCAGCAGCCGCGTCGCAACGACGGTGGTGCACCGAAAGCCAAGCCGCGCAGCGCGGAAGGCAAACCGGCTGGCGATAAGCCACGTCCGCCGCGTCGCCCGCGTAAACCCGCAGCAGCACAGTAAATTGCGAGCCCGGCCGAAAGCCGGGCTTTCTTTTTTGCGACGGCGTACAGAAAATGCCACAATAGTGGCTGTTTATACAGTATCTCAGGTTTTCTCATGGCTTTGACCGCCGCGCTGAAAGCGCAAATCGCCGCCTGGTACAAGGCGCTTCAGGAACAGATCCCCGACTTTATCCCCCGCGCGCCGCAGCGGCAGATGATTGCGGACGTCGCCAAAACGCTGGCTGGGGAAGAGGGGCGCCATCTGGCGATTGAAGCGCCGACCGGCGTCGGGAAAACCTTGTCCTATCTGATTCCCGGTATTGCGATTGCTCGCGAAGAACAAAAGACGTTGGTGGTCAGCACCGCTAACGTGGCGCTGCAGGATCAGATCTACAGTAAAGATCTGCCGCTGCTGCGCAAAATCATCCCCGATCTACGTTTTACCGCCGCCTTTGGTCGTGGCCGCTATGTCTGCCCGCGTAACCTTGCGGCGCTGGCCAGCAGCGAACCGAACCAGCAGGATCTGCTCGCGTTCCTTGATGATGAGCTGACGCCGAGCAACCAGGAAGAACAGAAGCGTTGCGCGAAGCTGAAGGGCGACCTCGATGGCTATAAGTGGGACGGTCTGCGCGATCATACCGATATCGCCATTGACGACGACCTGTGGCGGCGGCTCAGTACGGATAAAGCCAGCTGTCTGAACCGTAACTGTCATTACTACCGCGAATGCCCGTTTTTTGTCGCGCGCCGCGAGATTCAGGAAGCCGAAGTGGTGGTGGCTAACCATGCGCTGGTGATGGCGGCGATGGAGAGCGAAGCGGTACTGCCGGAACCGAAAAATCTGCTGCTGGTGCTTGATGAAGGCCATCACCTGCCGGACGTGGCGCGCGATGCGCTGGAGATGAGCGCCGAAATTACTGCGCCGTGGTATCGGCTCCAGCTCGATCTGTTCAGCAAGCTGGTGGCGACATGCATGGAGCAGTTCCGCCCGAAAACCACGCCGCCGCTGGCGTTGCCGGAACGGCTGACTGCGCACTGCGAAGAGCTGTACGAGCTGATTGCTTCACTGAATAACATTCTTAATCTGTATCTCCCTGCAACTCAGGAAGCCGAACACCGCTTCCCGATGGGCGAGTTGCCCGATGAAGTGATGGAGATATGCCAGCGTCTGGCCAAACTCACCGAAATGCTGCGCGGGCTGGCGGAGCTGTTCTTAAACGATCTCAGCGAGAAAACCGGTAGCCACGATATTGTCCGTCTGCACCGGGTTATCTTGCAGATGAATCGCGCGCTGGGCATGTTTGAGTCCCAGAGCAAACTGTGGCGGCTGGCGTCGCTTTCGCAGGCGTCGGGCGCGCCGGTCACCAAGTGGGCGACCCGCGACGTACGCGATGGGCAGATGCACGTCTGGTTCCACTGCGTCGGCATTCGCGTGAGCGACCAGCTTGAGCGTCTGCTGTGGCGCAGCGTGCCGCATATTGTGGTGACGTCGGCCACATTGCGCTCACTGAACAGCTTCTCGCGGTTACAGGAAATGAGCGGGTTGAAAGAGAAAGCGGGCGACCGCTTTGTGGCGCTGGACTCGCCGTTTAACCACGTCGAACAGGGAAAAATCGTGATCCCGCAGATGCGCTACGAGCCGCTGATGGAAAACGAAGAGCAGCATATTGCCGAAATGGCGGCCTATTTCCGCGAGCAGGTTGAGAGTAAGAAGCATCATGGCATGCTGGTGCTGTTCGCCAGCGGGCGAGCGATGCAGCGCTTCCTTGAGCACGTGACCGACCTGCGGCTAATGCTGCTGGTGCAGGGCGATCAGCCGCGCTATCGGCTGGTGGAGCTACATCGCAAGCGCGTGGAGAGCGGCGAGCGCAGCGTGTTGGTTGGGCTACAATCTTTTGCCGAGGGGCTGGATTTAAAAGGCGAGTTGCTAAGCCAGGTGCACATCCACAAAATCGCGTTTCCGCCCATCGACAGCCCGGTGGTTATCACCGAGGGTGAATGGCTTAAGAGTCTCAATCGCTATCCCTTTGAGGTGCAAAGCCTGCCAAGCGCGTCATTTAACCTGATTCAGCAGGTAGGGCGATTAATTCGTAGCCACGGCTGTTGGGGCGAAGTGATCATCTACGATAAGCGGTTGTTGACCAAAAACTACGGTAAGCGTTTACTGGATGCGTTACCGGTTTTCCCGATTGAACGTCCGGAAGTGCCGGAAGTAAAACAGAAAGCGAAACCCTCACGCCGTAAAAAAAGGTAGCCCGGTGTAGGCAGGATGGCGTTGCGCACAACGACGAGCAAAGGAGCAGAAAATGGATTATCGCAAAATCATCAAAGAAATCGGTCGTGGTAAAAATCATGCGCGCGACCTGGATCAGGATACCGCGCGCGGCCTGTACACCCGAATGCTTGATGGTGACGTTGCGGATCTGGAAATGGGCGCCATTCTGCTGTCGATGCGCATTAAGGGGGAAGGTGAGGCGGAGATGCTCGGCTTCTATGAAGCGATGCAGCAGAAAACGATGCGTTTGACCCCACCAGTGGGTAAACCGATGCCGATTGTGATCCCGAGTTATAACGGCGCGCGCAAGCAGGCCAACCTGACGCCGCTGCTGGCGATGTTGCTGCATAAGCTGGGCTTTCCTGTGGTGGTTCATGGGGTCAGTGAAGATCCTACCCGCGTGATCACCGAAACTATTTTTGAGCTAATGGGCGTTGAACCTACCCGTCACGCCGGCCAGGCGCAGGCGAAGCTTGACGGCCATCAGCCCGTTTATATTCCTGTCGGCGCACTCTGCCCGCCGCTGGAGCGTCAGTTGAACCTGCGCTGGCAGCTTGGCGTGCGCAACAGCGCGCATACGCTGGCCAAGCTGGCAACGCCGTTTGCTGAGGATGCGGCGCTGCGCTTGTCCAGCGTTTCGCATCCGGAATACGTGGGGAAAGTGGCGAAGTTCTTCAGTGATATTGGCGGGCGTAGTCTACTGATGCATGGCACGGAAGGCGAAGTGTACGCGAATCCACTGCGCTGTCCTCAGATTACCCTGATAGACGCCGCGGGCGCGCGGGTGGTGAACGAGCGTCAGAGCGAGCAGGCGGATGCGCCGGTGGCGCTGCCAACGGCAAAAGATCCGCAAACGACCGCGCAGTGGATTGAACGCTGCGTGGCGGGTGTCGAGCCAGTACCGCAATCGCTGAAGATTCAGATGGCCTGCTGCCTGCTGGCGACCGGTGAAGTGAGCTCTCTCGAAGCCGGTTTGGCCTGCGTCGCGCAGGCGTATTAACCCGCATCCAGCCAATACTCTCGTAGCCCGGGAAAGCGTAAGCGACCCCGGGTTTTTCTTTGCTGAATCCCGGACAAAAAAAAGCCCGGCGTGGCAGCCGGGCAAAAAAGGGTATCAACAAGTTCAATGAGGGTTGGAGCACCCGCGAGAGGTCAGCTCACGGGGTATAACAGAGGGTGGCGATTATTTGTAGATAACCGCAGTACCGCTAACTTTGTTGTTGGTGTTAGCAGAGGTGATGGCATAACCGGTAGCGCCCGCTGCGGCAGCTTTCTGCGCCAGCTGAGCTTCCATACCATCCAGAGTGGTCGCGCCGTCAACGGACACGGTACCCATTTCATTCATTTTCTGAGCCTGTGCCTGAGTTACTGGTTGGGCAGCGAAAGCACCAAAAGACAGGGCAGACAGGGCGATAGCAGCAACAGCATATTTAACGTTTTTCATAATATTAATCTCTCGCAGGTTGTTCCGTTCGGGGGACGATGTCTTCGTCGATGTGATAAGTATCACGTTTTTATTTGGTGGAATAAATCGAAGAGAATTGATGACCATAATCAAAAAAATTGAATGATTATTAATTTATTGATTATTAATAAAATATTCACGGTATGAATACGTTTGGCGTGAATCAACCGAAAGACAGAGCAACGAAGGCACGATTTGCTACTTTTTTTGCCAAAAAGCGTACTCGTAAAGATAATCGATTGCTCTGTATGCTGCGGTATGGATTTGTAATAAAACCTGTGTATTTAGCGGTTGATTAAGATTATATCCTGATTATTGTTTTCGCTGTAAGTTTTTATATTGTCTTTTTGTGGGGCGCTGGCGAAGCGGCAGGCGCTGCCGTTTCGTCAGTTTTTAAGCGCCCATCTTCTTCATATATTTTGAGAAATATTGGCGAGTTTCAGATCTCAGACCATTCGCGCAGCAGGTTGTGGTAGAGATTGAGCAGCGAAAGCGCCTCCTCCGACTCACCGTGCCGACTGTTGAGCGACTGGATATTCCGGTCGAGTTCAAACAGCATCGCGCGACGTTTATCATCGCGGACCATCGACTGAATCCACATAAATGACGCCACCCGAACGCCGCGCGTCACCGGCGTGACGCAATGCAGGCTACTGGAAGGGTAGAGCACCAGGTCGCCCGCCGGGAGTTTGACCGTGTGCTGTCCGTAGGTGTCGTTAATGGTCAGTTCGCCGCCGTCGTAACTTTCCGGGTCAGACAGAAACAAGGTGGCCGACAGGTCGGTACGCATCCAGCCGCTATGGGGATGCTGGCGTACAGCGCCATCCACATGAAAGCCATAGGTCTCCTGCTGCTGATAACGGTTGAAAAGCGGGCTGGAAAGGGTTTTTGGCAGCGCGGCGGCAAAAAACAGAGAGTGACGATTCACCGCTTCCAGCACGCGGGCCTGTAGCGCCATGTAGCGTTCGCTGCGTGTATCAACCTGTTGATTGTTCTTCACCTGGGCACCTTGCGCCCCGACGGTGGCTCGGCCGTCGATCCATTGCGCCTGGTTGAGTTCCGCGACCAGATCGCGTACCTCGTCCGCGCTCAGCACCCCGGGAATTCGATACATCATGGCAGTGTCTCCTGAAAAAAGTGGGGCTTTCGCCCCACACAATCACTTAGAAGTGAACGTTTGCCGTTAACACGAAGGTGCGCGGTTCACCCGGATGATAGCGATAGCCGCTCTTGTTAATAGAGGCAACATAATCGGTATCGAACAGGTTATAAACGTTCAGTTGCAGGTCCAGATTGCGATTGACGCGGTAGCCCAGTTTGGCGTCGGCGACCCAGTAGCTGTCGGTGGAGTCTGGTGTACCCACTGCGCCATCTTTGCCGCGATGCATACTGCCGATATAGCGTGCTCCCGCGCCAATGGACAGGGCGTCGGTCGCCTGGTATTGGCTCCACAATGTAAAGGCATGTTCAGGCGTGTAGGGCAGAGAATCGCTTTGATCCTGCGCCACGTCGGCACCGTTACGCACCGTCGCGCGCTGTTGGGTAAAGCCGCCAATAACCTGCCATTCCGGGGTAATGTTGCCCGCAATAGACAGCTCGTAGCCCTCTACACGTTTGGTACCGTACTGGGAGTAAGTGCCGTCATCGTTCGCTTCGACATCGTTTTCAATGTCGGTGCGGAAAACGGCGGCGGACAGCAGCAGACGCTTATCCAGCACTTCCCATTTGGTCCCCGCTTCGCTGGTTTTCGCCTTCTGCGGTTTGAAGTCGGTACGGTTGGCGCTGCTGCCGGAGCCGCCCGCCGCCAGCGCAAAGTTGCTGCCGCCAGGAGGCTGCTGGGAGATGGCATAGTTGACGTAAACGTTGCCGTTCTGCGTCAAGTGGTATAGCGCGCCGGCCTTCCAGTTCACCAGGTTGCCCGACTTGGCGGCATCCACGGTGGTGACCGGGGTATTTTTGACGACGCCTGCCGGGCAGGCGATGGCGCCGCGCCCGGTGCCGCCGCACAGCGATGCGCTGTCGTACTCAGTATGATAGCTATCCAGGCGAATACCGCCGTTGAGTTCGAAATCACGGGTAATTTGTAGCGTATCGAAGGCGTAAATCCCGAAGGTATCGGTCTGGCCGTTTGCATTCGCTCCGCTGCGTTGCAGGCTGCCTAACGAAACGTTGCTATCCGGGTGATACAGATTTACCGCCGGCGCGGTAAACGGATACACGCCGTAGTTGGTTTGCTGCTCGTGGGTAAATTCCACGCCGGTGCTGATATCGTGGCCAACGGCGCCGGTGTAGAACTTCGAGGTCAGGTTGGTCTGGTTAGTGAGGATCTTGTTGCTGACATCTTTGGTATTGATGTTGCGTGTCCAGGTCCAGGTATTCACGTTACTCGGGTCCGGTCGGCCAATATTGCTCGCGCCGCCCATTATCGCCGTCATCATGTAATCTTGCTTGATCTGCGACCAGCGGGTGGTGTTGCGGACAGTGGTGGTGTCGTTAAAATCATGCTCGAAGCGCATCGTCACCGTATCGGTGGTGGAGTCGTCGTAGTCGGACTGGGTACCGTAGAAATTGTGGGTATCGACTTTTCCGGAGCTGTTCAACGCCGAAGTTGCTGCGTTGGGCGCGGAGTAGCCCGGCAGCCCCACGGTAGGTACGCCGCCATCCGGAGTATTATTCTGGGTGACGTGCAGATAGTTGAGGTACAGACGATTCTCGGTACCCAGGCCAAACGCGATGGAGGGGGCAATGCCGTAGCGCTCGTTTTTCACGTTATCACGCCCGGCATCATGCGTTTTTTCACCCATCAGGTTTAAACGCACCGCGCTGGTTTCACCGATCGCTTCGTTGAGATCCAGCGTACCGCGTCGATACCATGCGCTACCTACACTGGCGGAGGCATCAATGCCCGAATCCAGGCGCGGCTGCTTGCTGATCATGTTGATCGATCCCGTTGGCGCGCTGCGGCCATAGTCGGATCCCGACGGCCCCTTGATCACCTCGACCTGCTCGGTATTGAACGTATCGCGGGTTACGCTGCCAATATCGCGGATGCCATCGATATAGATGCTGTTCGAGGTATCGGCACCACGCATATAGATGGTGTCGCCCGTCGATGAGCTCCCGTTTTCCCCGGCAAAGAAGGCGCCAACGCCCGGCACGTTTTTCAGTGCGTCGGTCAGGTTGGTGGCCCCCTGATCTTTGAGGACCTGCTCGGAAATGACGGTCACGGTACGCGTGGTATCGGCAATCGGGCGACTAAATTTGGGGTCGGCCGACTGGGTTGGGGCATACAGTGAAGGAGCCTGCGCTTCCACAACCAGCGTATCGCCGGTGCTTTTTTCTTTGCCCTCATCGGCCTGGGCGGCAGGTGTCAGGCCGAGACAAAGACCGGTAAAGAAGGTGAGAGAACTAAAGCTGCTGAACGGGATGGTGCGATTTTTTTCCATATCAATGAGCGTCTTATAATTTTTAAAAGCCATTTAAAAATGACAATCGGGCGTGTTTCGTCCCTTTTGCCACTGCAGGTGATTTCTTTTTTATTAAATGATGTTGATAATGATTGTGATAATCATTATCAAATCGGCGTATTTTTTATCACTCATTGGCTTAAAAATAAATACACTGGTTTACAGTTTCTTCATTTTTTATACATAAAGATTACGTTTCTGAGGGAGATTACCGCTCACTCATACAGCGTTGCCGAACCAAAAAGCTTGTTTTTCCCACCGGCAACGTCGACCACAAAGGCTATCGCGCCGGCTTTGTGCGCTTTGCTGGCAAGCTGCTGCTGAAGATCGTCAAGGTTGCTGGCACCGCTGACCGTCACTGTACCGACCGGGCGAAACGGCACGCCAGGAGGCGGTGTGGGCTGGGCGCAGGCGGTTGTTGTAGCGAGTAGCAGAGCGAGAGAAAAGCGATGAAAGGTGTTCATGGTATCCCCTCCTGATGGCAACAGGGAATACCTTAATTGTAGGTCGTTGATGGAAAAAAACTGCCACCGGGGTGGCTGTTTTTCATCAGGAGCGGCGGGCGTCCGGGCGAATTAAATCAAAACGATGACTCTCGTCAATGGTGTAGTAGGCAGAAGGCCCGCCTGCGCGCAGCACCGGCTGGGCTCGCGCGGTCTGGTAGATGCCGTTTTCCAGCAGCGACTCATCAATATGAATGCCAACCACCTCGCCAAGCACCAGCCAGGTATCCACCGGGGTGCCGTCGGCGCCGGTGAGCTGAATACATTGCGACAGCCGACATTCAAAGTTCACCGGGCTTTCCGCGACGCGCGGCGCGCTGACGATCTGGGCTGGGGCAGCGGTGAGCCCGGCACGGGTAAACTCATCATCACCGTGGGGCAGGGTGGCAGAGGTTTCATTCATCGCCACCGCCAGGCTGCGGGTCGTCAGGTTCCAGACAAATTCTTTGGTCTCGAAGATATTCTGCACGCTATCTTTCCAGCCGCTGCTGGCAAAACCGATGATCGGCGGGTGATAGTTAAAGCAGTTAAAGAAGCTGTAGGGGGCCAGGTTATGTCGCCCTTCGGCATCGACAGATGAAATCCAGCCAATCGGTCGCGGCCCTACGATGGCGTTAAGCGGGTCGTGTGGTAGCCCATGGCCCTGGGAAGGTTGATAAAAATACATAGCACACCTGTTATCAATAAGCAGTTATTCAGACTCCCTTATTTACCGCATCGTCGTCAACGGGTATCTTACGCCGCATTACGACAGGAGAAAGTCATGAGTACCCAAAAACCGGGGTTGCACCCGCGTAACCGTCATCACAGCCGCTACGACCTGGACGCGCTGCGTCAGGCCTGCCCCGCGCTGAGCGATTTTATTACCCTCAACCCGGTTGGCGAGCAAACCATTAATTTTGCCGATCCGCTGGCGGTGAAGACCCTGAACAAAGCCTTGCTGGCGCATTTTTATGCGGTAAAAGAGTGGGATATTCCGGAAGGCTTCCTCTGCCCACCCGTTCCAGGCCGTGCGGACTATATCCATCATCTGAGCGACCTGTTAAGCGATGAAAACGGCAACGTGGTGAAGGGGGCAAATATTCTGGATATCGGAGTTGGCGCAAACTGTATTTATCCGCTGATTGGTGCGCATGAATATGGCTGGCGCTTTACCGGCAGCGAAACGCACCCGCAGGCGTTTGCCAGCGCACAGGCCATTCTCAGCGCTAACCCCTCGTTGAACCGGATGATCCGTCTGCGCCGCCAGAAAGACACGTCGGCGATGTTTAACGGCGTGATCCATAAAAACGAACAATACGATGCCACGCTGTGCAACCCGCCGTTCCATGATTCTGCCACCGCGGCTCGCGCTGGCAGTGAGCGCAAACGCCGTAATCTGGGACAGGATCGTGATGATGCGCTGAACTTTGGCGGCCAGCAGCAGGAACTGTGGTGTGAAGGCGGGGAAGTGGCCTTTATCAAACAGATGATCGCCGAGAGCAAAGGCTTTGCCCGTCAGGTAATGTGGTTTACGTCGCTGGTGTCGAAAGGGGAAAACCTGCCGCCGCTGTATCGCGCGTTAACCGAGGTGGGGGCCGTTAAAGTGGTGAAAAAAGAGATGGCTCAGGGGCAGAAGCAGAGCCGCTTTATCGCCTGGTCGTTTATGGATGATGAGCAGCGTCGTCGTTTCCTGGCGCGCAAACGCTAAGAGAAAACGCCGTTTACCCCGAGGGATAAACGGCGTGCTTATCAGGAGACGTGCTGCAGGAACTCTTGCAGACGCTGGCTTGGTGGGTTCTTCACCAGCTCCTGCGGATTGCCATCTTCGGCAATCCGGCCTTTATCAATAAAGATCAGGCGAGACGCGACTTTCTCAGCAAAGCCGATTTCGTGGGTGACAATCACCATCGTCATCCCTTCTTCCGCCAGATCCTGCATCACTTTCAGCACTTCGTGGCGCAATTCCGGGTCCAGCGCCGAGGTTGGTTCATCGAACAGCATCATTTTCGGCTTCACCGCCAGCGCTCGGGCAATCGCCACGCGCTGCTGCTGGCCGCCGGAAAGCTCGGAAGGGTAGTGGTGCGCGCGTTCCGCCAGGCCCACTTTGGCCAGCAGATCTTTGGCCAGCTTTTCCGCCGCCTCTTTTTTCAGACCGCGGACGCGGAGCGGCCCGAACATCACGTTTTCCAGCGCCGTCAGGTGTGGGAACAGATAGAACTGCTGGAACACCATACCGGCTTCCTGACGGATCAGGCGTTCGTCAACATTCGGGTCGTTTACCTTCAGACCATCGACAATCAGATCGCCGCTGGTTATCTCTTCGAGTTTATTAATGCAGCGCAGCAGCGTCGATTTTCCCGAGCCGGAAGGCCCGATTATCACGACCACTTCGCCCTGTTTGACCTTCAGGTCGATGTTGTGCAGCACCTGGGTTTGACCAAAGTGCTTGGAGACGTTTTTAAATTCAATCACAGGATTTTCATCCTTCTTTCAAGAATGCGGAGCACGATATTCAGTACCTGGGTGATGATCAGGTAGATAACGCCAACGGCGGTCCAGATTTCCAGCGCGCGGAAGTTTCCGGCGATAATTTCCTGACCGCTGCGGGTCAGCTCAGCGGCACCGATAACAATAAACAAAGAGGTGTCTTTGATACTGATGATCAACTGGTTACCCAGCGCAGGCAGCATACGGCGAACGGCCAGCGGCATAATCACATGGCGAATGGTTTCGCGGCGCGACAGGCCGAGTGCCAGACCCGCTTCGCTAAAGCCTTTGTGGATGGACAACACTGAGCCACGAGTGATTTCTGCAATATAAGCACCGGAGTTGATCATGATGGTGACAACTGCCGCAGTGAAGGTATCGATACGAATGTCCGGGAAAGCCATTGGCAGCGCGAAGTAGATGTACATGACCTGTACAACGATAGGCGTACCGCGGATCACTTCAATAAATACGAGGGCGATATGGTTTGCAATCCAGCCGCCGTAAGTACGGGCTAAGCCAGCCACCAGACCGATAATGATGCCGCCCGCGAGGCCGAGGATCGAAATCCACAGAGTCATTTTGGCGCCGTCCAGAAGAATAGGAATGGCAGGCCAGATGACGCTCCAGTCAAACTGCATGATGATAATCCTGTTACCGTGGTTCAAAAATAGCAGGGGCGAAAGGCCGCCCCTGAGTTTGCATCAGATTTTGGAATAATTATTTAGGTTCAGTACCGAACCATTTTTTGTAAATTTCGTTATAAGTGCCGTTTTCACGCAGCGTTTTCAGCGCGCCATTCACTTTTTCGCGCAGCTCGTCGTTGCCTTTCGAGAACGCAATACCGTACTGCTGAGCTTCCAGCGATTCGCCTACCGCTTTGAACTGACCGTTACCGGCAGTCTTGATAAAGTAGAGAATATTCGGGGTATCGTGCAGCACCGCGTCGGCGCGGTTGGTGCCCAATTCCATGTACGCATTATCGATGTTCGGGAACTGGCGCAGGTCTTTGGTTTTGATATTCGCTTTTGCATAATCAACGGAGCCTGTTCCGCTCTTCACCGCCACCACTTTGCCATCCAGATCTTTCACGCTCTTGATGTCATTGTTGTTGGTTTTCACCATCACCAGCAGGCCGCTTTTGTAGTAGCCGTCGGAGAAGTCGACCGCTTTTTTACGCTCGTCGGTAATGGTAATGCCAGCCAGCGCCAGATCGACGTTTTTGGTCTGCAGTGCCGGGATAATGCCGCTGAAGTCCATCGGCTTCAGGGTGTAATCCAGCTTCAGCTCTTTCGCAATTGCTGCCCACAGGTCGATGTCAAAGCCGACATACTGATTACCCTGCTTGAACTCGAACGGGACGAACGCGGTATCCGTTGCCACAACCAGCTGTTTCTCGGCAGCCTGAGAAGAGACCGCAAACGCCAGGGTGAGTGCAGCCAGTGAAACTTTAAACATTGACTTCATAGCATTTCCTTTTATATCCACGGGGCGATCCCCTGCGATAACAAACGGCTTATGAAAAAAACGTGCCAACTTTACAATCAGTTGTTTCTTAACAAATAATGCGTTTTTCATTGCACAAAAGCGGAAAAATAACGACCGCTTTGCACCAGAAAAGGGCACCAAAGTGGTGCGCGAAAATCGTGTTGTTAAGTATGGCGTTTTTTAGCGCAAACGCAGAGGAGAAAACAATCTTTTATTAACGATTGTGTGAGGTGATTATTACAAATGATTTACTTTGGCGGGGTTTCTGTCCGATTGGGTGCACTTTTCTGGTGCAAATCCCTCCGGTGGAGGGACCGGAGGGAGATAAGATTTTCCTATGTGTTATTCGATGTTTGCCTCGATGAACCACAGGAATTTATCCAGGTCACGGGAAGCGGCGGTGAAGATATCGGCGGTATCTTCATCTTTGGCTTCACCGATCGCTTTACGTACGTCGTTAGCAACAATCGCATAACGCTCAGCCAGCGCTTTCAGGTGATCCTGCACGCTGGTGATATCCAGCGGATAGCTTTTCAGCGGCGTCTGGGCGTTGATGACCTGAGTGGTCCCCAGCGCAATCCCGCCGAGCTGTACGGCACGTTCAGCCATGGTATCCAGATGGTCGGTGAGCGCAGTGCGGAAGCCATCAAGCATTTCATGCACCGCGATAAAGTTGGCACCGCGCATGTTCCAGTGCGCCTGCTTTGTAATCAGCGACAGATCGATAAACTGAAGAACCTGACGGTTGAGTAACGCAACGGTGGCCTGTTTTTCGCTTTCCGGAACGTCGTTACGCGTATAGAGAAGTTGGGCGTTTTTCGTTTTAACCAGTTTTGCAGTACTCATAATCATATATCCTCTTGATCCGATACACTTATAAAAGCATGTGTATCTGCGTCCTCATGAATTAACGAAAACAAGTATAGCACCGTGAGCGGGACGGTATTTTCTGATTCTGCCTATAGGTTTGATAGAGAGCGTGGTTT
>NZ_JANEWH010000260.1:0-2236 GCF_028069715.1 Kluyvera sp. Awk 3
AATAAAAGGAGAATCATGCAAGATGAAATCTTGCAACGAGTGTGGGGATTTTAAGGTAAGAAGCAGGCCATTGTGAAATAGCCTGCCGGGAAGGATTCAGTAATTAGTGAGTAAATTTGCGAAGCAAAAATCCCGCCAACGCTGGGCGGGATTTATTTTAATCATACCGATAATCTAAGTTAACTTTCATTTCTTCAAGGTCAACTATAACAAGGCAACCATGCCATGCGGGACGTCCATTAGTGAGTCCATGCTCTAAATAATAATATTTTAGTTCTACTATCTTCTCAAGAAGCAGACTATCTGTTGCTGGAGTTTCGGGTAAAAACCACTTTTTTTGTCCATCTTTATTAATATAATCGTATAAAAATTTAGCGTGATCGTTTTCGTATGACAGTTCTGCATCCAAGAAAATTTTTCGAGCATCTTCAGGTGCTGATTCATACAATATTCGACCTATGTCTGAATATAACTCATCATCACGAGCAAACATTACTTGCCTCCTGGAGCATTATTAAAAATCTCTCTAATCGGACGTTCATCATTTATCTGGTAAGTGACAGTAAAACTGTCGGGTCTTTTGCTACTACTACTATAAGAAGGTTCTATCTTCACATTAACCTGTTTACCGTCTTTCAAAGCACTGGCCCATGTATTTTCCATCTGTTTCCATGCACCTTTATTCAGGTTGCCATCCATAGGAACAAGATTGAGCGTTTCGCCCGGGCCATTAAAGATACTGGCAATTAAATGACCACCCTCATCACCTTCGATTCCACATTTACCTGCCTTACATTGTTGATAGATATTTCGATCACTTTTAGACCAAGATAACGTACTCTCAACACTAGCTGTCCGTCCTTGAGAGTCAGTCTTAAATATTTTATTGTCATCAACTTTGTAAATTGTATTTGGTTTTGGATTATTAAGCTCTTTACTCCAGCTTCCTTTACTGCCTGAAATAGCAGCAATTTCATCGCTGGCTTTATTGAGCAGCTTCGATGCTTCCGCTACATCACCTTTTTTCAGGGCTGCTTCAACCCCGTTGAGTAATGTCTTAGCCCCTTTCGCAGGCGGGAAAACCCCGATTACTGCAATCAGATAATCATACGCTGACTGCGCTTCAGCAAAACTCTTGATGTCACTGTAGACAGGGACAAAATCGCTGCCAAATTCCATTGCCCCGGCAAGAAGTTCATCCCGGTGCGCATCTATCTTCGCACCACACGCCTCACTGCTGAGTCCCGCGCAGTTCTTCGCTTTAAACTCATCAACCGCTTCTTTCAGTTGTTGCTGAGCGTCACGGTATCTGTCTTCCGGCTTTTTACCCGTTGCCAGATAATCAGCGGCCTCACTGAGNGAGTTATTCTCAACAACAACTTTNTCCGTTGCGAAGTCCGGCGACGAAGAGNGATTTTTCCTGTGCTTTCCGTGGGTTAGAGCGGTTTTTTCCTGTCGCCTTTTCGCTGCCCGGTCATCAGACCCCGATATGCGTTTTCAGCCCCTGGCACGCTACCGCCCCGCCGTGACCTTCCGGCCTGCACACCCCGCATCATAGCAGCGGCGTCAGCCGCTGCCATTACCGTTTTTATTAACCACCTTTCCCTGCCCGAACCGGGTTCGCCGGAGCGCGAACCGGCAGGGTTCGCATGCAGAGATTTTAGCAGGGAGGCCCCCGGCGGGGCAGGAACAGACAGTTAACAGGAAGATTCTTTGAACGCGGGCTGAAGGTGTCTCACCACCGACAACCCGCTCACCACAAGCAACTAAAGAGGTAGTTACTATGGCTAAACGCGATTGTAAGTCAGAACCGGGCACAACTGAAGCACCACAACCCACCACCCGCTGCGAGTACTACAGCCGGGCCGTGCATAACGCGATATTTTTGCGCGGTGACTGGATAGCGCAGGCGGGATTTACCGACGGGATGCCGATAAAAATTCGGATGATGCCGGACTGCATCGTTATCACCACCCAGAACACCCGCGAACTGTGGGGCTGCGCTGAGGGGCTGAGCATCGTCGGTGTTAACGTGCCAAAGATGAACGAGTGGCTTAAGGCGTTCCCCGGCGCGCTGAACGATACGGGTGATATGCCGGTGATCAAGCGCGGGAACGGGCATTTTGGGTAAGAGTGACGGTTGATAAAAAGATCCCGGCGCAAGAGCTGGGATCTCTATCGGTATTATTTGTTACTGATATATATTGCATTACTTTCAGGTGGAACATCATTATCC
>NZ_JANEWH010000261.1:0-2095 GCF_028069715.1 Kluyvera sp. Awk 3
AAAAGTATTTAATCCAATGAATTTCCTGAAGTTATTTTTTATCCTCGTTATTATTCCCTGTCAAAGCTATGCGCTCAATTTCTCATCGACAATATTGAAATTAAACTGCCCGGAACGCGGGCTGGTAGAAGTCATTCTGCACGTCTATGAGCATACCCAACAGTCCTGGAAAGGCCATTTTGAAACCGGTGCAGGCCATAAGCGCGTGGGTGACATTGAAATAATCCCCTTCGCCAACGGCGATACGCTGCTGCACCGTATCTCAACCGATGCATTCGGTTATGTTTATTACGGTGAAGAACGGGTAAGACATTGTCTCAAGCTGGATGAACGCCCGGTCTACCCTACCTTCGGCTGAGTGCCCACCAAGGCTGCCTGAGCGCAGCGTTGGTCATCGGGCAACCGGCAGATCCGCGTAGCGTGTCGTATAACTGGGGGACAGCATTTCTCGCTTCATCCTCCATGTCTGTTCTATTCCTTTTCCGGCAAAACCGATACTGCCCAGACCGGAGTGATTAATACTGTCAATGACCTGCATCAGCGCCTGGCTATTGGCTCGCGGAGGCAAAGCGTCAAACAGGTTGAGCTGCGCAACGCCCTGGCTGAAAAAATCACTCAGCATTATCCCGGCTTTCATATAGCGAAAGCCGTCGCGCCAGATACTCTGCAGCGAACTGACGGCAAGGCGGATAATATCCCGGGTATCACAGGTTGGAACGATGAACCTGCCGCTAGCCTGCGGGGCATAAAATGTCTCATTCTCCGCATGCGGGCTGGTGCGCATAAACAGGCTGACCACACAGCAGTACTGCCTTTCCGCACGCAGTTTTTCTGCCGCGCGTTCGGCATAGGCGCAAACGACCTGGTGCATCTCGTCATATGTCGTGATGCGATGGCTAAACGAGCGGCTAAAGATGATCTGCTGTTTGGTGGGGGCAAACTCCTCTAACGCCAGGCAGGACTCCCCGCGCAGCTCGCGTACCGTACGCTCCAGCACCACGTTAAAATGCTGGCGAATAACCCAGGTTGAACTATCCGCAAGCTGTAACGCGCTCTCTATTCCCATCTGTTCCAGCTTCTTACGGGTACGTCTTCCAACGCCCCAGACTTCATGCGCTGGAATTAAGGAGAGCAATTTACGCTGGCGCTCCGTTGCACAGAGATCGACAACACCGTTGGTTTTTCGCCAGGTTTTGGCCGCCAGATTCGCCAGCTTCGCCAGCGTTTTGGTTGGCCCAATACCCACCCCAACCGTCAGCCCGGTATTTCTTCGTACCGCATCACGTATCTGATGACCCAACACCTCAAACGAGCCCTCATCGGGCAATTCAATAAAGGCTTCATCAATCGAATAGATCTCCACACGGGGAGCAAGATCCATCAATGTCTGCATCACCCGATGGCTGAGATCGGCATACAGTGCGTAGTTAGAACTAAAAACGGTTACCCGCTGGCGAGACAATTCATTTTTAATTTTAAAATACGGTGCCCCCATGCTAATGCCGAGCGCTTTAGCCTCCGCGGAACGAGAGATAATGCAGCCATCGTTATTGGATACCACCACCACCGGTTTACCCACCAAATCAGGGCGAAATACCGTCTCACAGGAGGCATAGAAATTGTTAACATCAACCAATGCGAACATATTTATGCGCTTTTAAACTGAACGTCACCACGCCGAAGATTTGCAACTCTTCCTCGGCATGAAAAGCAATCGGTTTGTACTGCGGGTTATGCGGCACCAGCAGGAGCGAGGGCCGGGTTCGCAACTCTTTAACCGTAAACTCCCCCGCTACTGCCGCAACGACGATATCGCCGTGATCGGCTTTTAACGAGCGATCAACAACCAGCAGATCGCCATCACCGATACCCGCGCCAATCATCGAGTCACCGCTAACACGCACAAAATAGGTGGCGCTGGGGTGCTTGACCACCAGCCGATTCAGGTCCAGGCTCTCTTCGACATAGTCCTGAGCCGGGCTGGGAAAACCGCAGGGAATCCGCTCCAGGAACAATGGCAGTTCGAGGGACTGTTCTGCTTTATATAGATAAGTGGCGAACATCTTTATACACCATAAATACTGTTTATATATAC
>NZ_JANEWH010000262.1:0-2035 GCF_028069715.1 Kluyvera sp. Awk 3
ATCTTTTACCATCTGCTTCTGAAAGACATTCAGCTGTACTGACGGTTTATCGCATCACTGCGAAGGAATATGCAGGAACTGTTGTAGGGATTTTCCTACGACTGATACCGAAAAGTATGATTTTTTGATGTGGGGAATATTTATATGCTTCACGCATATGCTTTAGTTGCCATAGGAACTTAACCCGGGTAAAGACATTGGAGCTAAATTTCATTGGGTGTATTAATTGGTGGAGGGGGCTTCTGATGAATGAAATGACATTTTACAGTAAGAAATGGCTGCTAATTATAAATTGTACTCAATAAGTTTTACTATTTTTAATCATAATTTTTGGATGAGTGAAAAGGTTATTATGAAACGCGTAACATTAGTGTCTTTCTGTATTTTTCTATCAGCATGTTCTGCGCAATCTTTAAATTCAGGAGCTGAGCAGGTGCGTATTACACATTCTGAACCTGCTAATGATTGTGTATTTCTTGGAGAGGTGACGGGCAGCCAGGGAAACTTTTTTACGGGTGCCTGGACATCAAACGCAAGTCTGGAAACGGGCGCTCGGAACGATCTTAAAAATAAGGCACTGAAAATGGGGGGGAACAGGATCGTGATTATTACACAGCGTGCAGGTCAAACCGGGACTTCTTACTTTGGTTCAGGCTCGAATCAACAGACCAATGCCACATTAAGCGGATCGGTTTACCGCTGCCAGGATTAAAAAGGTACTGTAGCCATCCTGTCATGCAGGTCGGGTTGTTCACAGGAGACCGACTGGAAAGTCAATTAAGGTTAAAAAAAATCCACGCAATTGCGTGGATTTATAGCTTTATTGATGTTTATGAGATTCAGCGAAACCTCATGAGACAGCAGCTTTTATTTAGACGTTGAACAAGAAGTTCATCACATCGCCATCTTTAACGATGTAATCTTTCCCTTCTGCACGCATCTTGCCCGCTTCTTTTGCGCCTTGCTCACCTTTATAGGTGATGAAATCTTCAAACGCGATGGTCTGTGCGCGGATAAAGCCTTTTTCGAAGTCGGTATGGATTTTACCCGCCGCCTGTGGTGCGGTTGCGCCAACAGGGATGGTCCATGCGCGAACTTCTTTCACGCCCGCGGTGAAGTAGGTCTGCAGATTCAGCAGTTCGTAACCGGCGCGGATCACGCGGTTCAGGCCCGGTTCTTCGAGACCCATTTCAGCCATGAATTCTTCACGGTCTGCATCGTCGAGTTCAGCGATATCGGCTTCCACGGCGGCGCAAACGGCAACCACGACTGAACCTTCAGCCGCAGCGATTTCGCGCACTTTGTCGAGGTACGGGTTGTTTTCAAAACCGTCTTCGTTGACGTTGGCGATATACATGGTTGGCTTCAGGGTCAGGAAGCTCAGGTATTTGATGGCCGCTTTATCTTCGTCGGTCAGCGTTTTCAGAGCGCGCAGCATGCCCGCGTTTTCCAGCTGCGGCAGACATTTTTCCAGCGCGGCCAGCTCGGCTTTGGCGTCTTTGTCGCCGCCTTTAGCTTTCTTCTGCACGCGGTGAATCGCGCGTTCACAGGTGTCGAGGTCGGACAGCGCCAGCTCGGTGTTGATGACGTCGATATCGTCAGCCGGATCCACTTTGTTATTCACGTGGATGATGTTGTCGTTTTCGAAGCAGCGAACAACGTGGCCAATCGCTTCGGTTTCGCGGATGTTGGTCAGGAACTGGTTACCCAGGCCTTCACCTTTAGATGCGCCTTTTACCAGGCCCGCGATGTCGACGAATTCCATGGTGGTCGGCAGGATGCGCTGCGGTTTAACGATTTCCGCTAGCTGGTCCAGACGTGGATCGGGCATCGGCACAACGCCTGTGTTCGGCTCGATAGTACAGAACGGGAAGTTCGCCGCTTCAATACCCGCTTTGGTGAGCGCGTTGAACAGGGTGGATTTGCCTACGTTTGGCAAACCAACGATACCGCATTTGAATCCCATGTTTAAATCACCTTAATCTTTTGATATTCAACCTGTTATAGAGAACAGATTGTAGAAAAGTAAATAACT
>NZ_JANEWH010000263.1:0-1990 GCF_028069715.1 Kluyvera sp. Awk 3
TTTCTTTATCTTTTTCACAACGTTCTTTGTCTAACAAAATCTGGGAAACCTGCATTCTCATATCGGCAAGCTTTCGCTTTAATGCTCCCTGGCGACGTTGAATGGCCAGCAGCTTTTCCTTATTAAGGACTCCCTGAGGATATAGGCTCTGGCTAAGCGACTGCACCGCATTCATTTCCTGATGAATATGCGCTATTTTGCTGCTAAGGCTCTTGTGTTCACTCTCATTTTTGGCGATGAGAAAATCATTCTGTTGTAGCTTAAATTCCGAACGCACAATCAATGAATGTATTTTACGACGCAAAATGTCTCATCTCCTGAAGGATCTGATTAAAGCTGGCATGCTCATCGCCACGTTGTCGAAGCCAGGCTAATATCGAATCGCGCAAATCCATCGCGCGATCGTTCTCCGCATTCTCACCAGGCTGATATTCCCCAAGATCGACAAAGATTTGCAGCTCTTCAATTTTGGCCAGAATACGCCGTACCGCGCCAGCCAACTGTAGATGCTCCTCGTCACACACCTGGCTTGAAACCCTACTGACGCTATTGAGGATATCAATGGCCGGATAATGATTTTTGGCGGCAAGCTTACGGCTCAAGTACAAATGCCCGTCGAGAATAGAGCGAATTTCATCGGCGATAGGATCCGGCTCATCATCGCTTTCTAATAAAATGGTATACCAGGCTGTAATACTGCCATCGCGGGTACAACCAGGACGCTCAAGCAGCTTCGGCAGTGCGTCAAACACCGATGCCGGATACCCCCTCCGTGCCGGCGACTCGCCCGAGGCAAGCGCAACATCACGCAGTGCGCGGGCATAACGGGTCATCGAGTCAAGAAACAGCACGACATTCATGCCTGAATCACGGAAATACTCGGCGACAGTCGTGGCAACCAGCGCAGCATTGCAGCGATCCAATGACGAATAATCTGAGGTTGCATAAACCAGAATGCATTTATGCCGATGCTTAGAATGGCGCAACGCTTCTGAGAATTCGGTAACCTCCCTGCCACGCTCGCCAATTAGCGCGATAATAAAAATGTCCGCCTCGGACTGTTCAATCAGCATATGCATCAATGTTGTCTTGCCGCAGCCAGCGGCGGCAAATATTCCCAGTCGCTGGCCAATACCACAGGTCATCAGCCCATCAATTGCACGTACCCCCGTTAAAAATGGTTCACGGATACCGACCCTATCCTGATAGGAAGGCGGAGCGGCATCTACCGGGCGAACTTGCCTGGCATAGCTTTCGCACTGCTCGCCAAATCGCTCGACGATATTCCCAGCCGGATCGAGCACACAACCCAGCAACTCATGACTCACGGTGACCGAGAGTCCCGCACCGGTAGGGCTAATCACAGCATCCCGTGACAAGCCCTGGGCGGTGCCAATCAGGCTGAGAATCGTTCGATCGGCGTGGAATCCTAGTACCTGCGCTCTGGCCACAACTTCCTGTTCGTCCCAGCTGCGGCGAATTTCACAAAGCTCTCCCACTTTTACCCCAGGTAAAAGTGCTTCGATCAACGGGCCGGACAAACGCAGAGGATGTGCCTGCTGCCGTAATAGCATTCCAATAGTCATTAGCGAATAAGCCTCAGAAAATCTTCCTGGTGGCTAAAGAATTCGTCCAGCGCATCGGCAAAGCGCTGGCTGCTCTCCAGGTAGCCAGGATGTACCATTCCGCGAAGCTCAAGGTAGCCCTCATTTTCCGTTAACTGCAGTTGTTCGGTGATTGAAAACTGGCAGCCACCCATTATCTTTTCCAGAATTGCACTGGCGTTGTTACGCAGAATAGTTTCATGGGCCTCACATATTTTTGACCAGATCCAGACATTGTCATCTACCATGCTAATCAACAGGCTTGGCGAGTTTTCAAAATCGAGGGAAATCGTTGAGTGGGCGTCAAAATCCCCCAGCAGCGATTCATCACAGCCGCTTTCAACAAGTGCCAAGCGAACTAAAGAAACAATATCAATATTCATTAC
>NZ_JANEWH010000264.1:0-1860 GCF_028069715.1 Kluyvera sp. Awk 3
GTTTTAGATACGTTGACAACCTTATTTTCCTTAATGAAGATGATAAAAATGATTTGTTAGAGAAAACGAGAATTAATGTAAACAATGTGTCTGTATTAGGTGCCATTGGTCTTGATATCAATGAGTATCCCTATATACCCCCTCCGGTTGATCCTATTTCGTTCATTTTCGTTGCGAGGTTTTTGCAAGAAAAAGGGGTTTATGAATTCATTCAAGCGGCAAAAATAGTTAAGGCAAAATTTCCCGATACGCACTTTTATATGCTTGGAGATTTAGACGCTTTTAACCCGGGTAGTTTAAGTATCGAAAATTTTAACCAGCTGAAAAATAGTGGAATCATTGAATTACCGGGACATGTAGACAATGTTCAGGATTGGCTAGCGAAAGCCAGTGTTTTTGTCTTGCCATCGTATCGAGAGGGCTTTCCTCGTAGTACACAAGAAGCAATGGCGATGGGCAGAGCTGTGATAACGAGCGATGTACCAGGATGTAGGGAAACGGTTGTGGACGGAGTAAATGGCTTCCTTATACCGGCTCGCGCTTCTCTCGACTTAGCTGAAAGAATGTTTCGGTTTTTGCATAATCCAGAATTAATAACGATTATGGGTACGGCGAGCCACGAGATTGCTCGCGCACGATTCGATTCATCTATCGTCAATAATAAATTACTCAGCATCTTGCAACTTGATAAATATCGCAGCTAAGTAATATGCAGAGATTTGGTGTTAGCAATTATATAAAGGAAGTTTAATGGAACGTCTAGATTTGAGTCAGAAGCCAGATCATGCTCTGGAAGAAGCCACGATTCATTGTGCTCGCTATGCTAATGTATTACACCTTGTAAAGGACAAAGTTGTACTGGATATAGCATGTGGAGAAGGCTACGGTTCTGCGCTTCTGAAAAAGGCAGGTGCTAAACGTGTTGTCGCTATAGATATTTCAAAAGATTCTATTGATAGGGCCAAACACCTTTTCTCGGAATTTGATGTCGAATATCTGGCTGGTGATGCCAATACAGTAGCAGAAATTTGTGGTAAAGAAGTTTTTGATATTGTCATTTCAATTGAGACAATAGAACACATTGACACGCCTGAAATTTTCTTAACATCAATAAAATCCAGTGCCAAAAAAGATGCTGTTTTTTATATCTCTTGTCCTAATGATCACTGGTATTATCCTACTTCCGATGATTCTAACCCTTACCATGTCAGAAAGTATAATTTTCAGGAATTTACAAACCTGACAACTCACTGTTTGGGAAATAACGTACAGTGGGGTTTAGGTGGAGCGGTATTTGGTTTTGGTACTACACCTCTCGAGCGTAAGAATTTCTCGAAGCTGGGTAAATCTTGGATGGAGATCGATACTGCTGACTGTTCCATTAATGTATTAAATATAGACAACAAACAATTAACTACAGAAAATTGTAGTTACTTTGTTGGGTTATGGAATGCACCAGATTCTAATTTTAGCAACAGTATATTTAGTGTAGGCATGGATGCTTATGCACGGATGGTTGAAGAGTTTGAATGGAATGTTATTGACATCCTGAGGAAGAATCAACAAGAAAACAATGAAGCTTTGGAGTTGTTGCGTCAGGATAAATATGTACTTAGTCATGAGCTGAAAAAATCACGTTTGCTTTCTCAAGCCATTAATGCTGAAAATGCCGCATTGAGAGAAAGTTTGGCAAGAGAGCAAGCGAATATATTTTCCTTACAATCAACAATATCTTCAATGTCAGTTCCTTACTATAGATATTTAAAGCTTGTAAAAATAATTCCTCAGCCGATAAAAAATATCATTAAAAAAGCATATCAAATTTTTAGAGGCTAAATTTTATGGAATCACTTAATACAC
>NZ_JANEWH010000265.1:0-1825 GCF_028069715.1 Kluyvera sp. Awk 3
ATATTATACCCAACAATTTAATTGATGAGGGCGGGTTCATCATCGGGACAAGGGGCTTAGAGACAAGCTCCGGGCTACCGATCGTAGCCCGGATGAGACGGTGAGTTTACAGCGCCATGTCGTGCTGCGGCGACGCGCTGGCTGGCTGCTCTTCAGCCGGTTTAGCCTGCGCTACCGGGGCGGCTGGCATCTGGATCACCGGCGGTTTGGTCAGTTCCAGCGTCGCGGCGGTGTCGTTCCATACCTGTTGGGTCAGCGCGACGTTGCCGTTCAGGTTCTGGCCAAAGCTCGGGACGATACTGTGGATTTTGCTCTGCCATTCCGGTGAGTTGAACTGTTCCGGGAACAGTTTCTTAATCACGTTGAGGGTGATAGGCGCGGCGGTAGAGGCCCCCGGAGATGCGCCAAGCAGCGCCGAAATGGTACGCTGCTGATCCACCACCACTTCGGTCCCCAGCTTCAACACGCCGCCTTTATCGGCATCTTTCTTGATGATCTGCACGCGCTGACCGGCCTGAATCAACTTCCAGTCTTCTTTACGCGCCTGCGGGTAATACTCTTTCAGCGCCGCAAAACGATCGTCATCGCTCAACATCACCTGGCTGATGAGGTATTTCACCAGGTCGAAATTATCCAGACCCACGTGGGTCATCGGCATGACGTTGCTGGTGGTGGTCGTGCTCAGCAGATCGAAGAACGAACCTTGTTTCAGGAACTTCGTTGAGAAGGTCGCGAACGGCCCGAACAGCACCACGCGTTTACCGTCGATAAAGCGCGCATCAATGTGCGGCACCGACATCGGCGGCGCGCCCACGGAAGCCTGACCGTAGACTTTCTCCATATGCTGACGGGTCACGTCCGGGTTTTCAGTCATCAGGAAGGAACCGCCCACCGGGAAGCCCGCATAGTTATCCGCTTCCGGAATACCGGTTTTTTGCAGCAGCTTCAATGCGCCGCCGCCTGCACCGATGAAGACATACTTCGCGTCAATAGCATGCTGTTTGCCGCTGTTGACGTCTTCAATGGTCACGTGCCACGAGTTATCGCCGTTGCGCTTAAACTCGGTCACTTCAGAGGAGGTTTGCAGCGTAAAGTGTTCGTTCTTTTGCAGGCTACCAATCAGCTGGCGCGTAATTTCGCCATAGTTGACGTCAGTACCCACCGGCGTCCAGGTGGCAGCCACTTTCTGCTGCGGATCGCGACCGGCCATGACCAGCGGCGCCCATTGGGCAATTCGCTGATGATCGGTAGAGAATTTCATGCCCTGGAACAGCGTGGTTTTTTGCAGCGCATCGTAGCGCTTGCCGAGATATTCCACATTTTTATCGCCCCACACAAAACTCATATGTGGAGTGGAATTAATAAAGGAGTGCGGATTATTCAATACGCCGCGCTTCACCTGCGCCGACCAGAACTGGCGGGAGATCATAAACTGTTCGTTAATTTCCAGCGCTTTAGTGACATCAATGCTGCCGTCCGGGCGCTGCGGCGTGTAGTTTAATTCCATGTTAGCCGAGTGGCCGGTGCCGGCGTTATTCCAGCCGTTAGATGATTCTAATGCGACTTTATCGAGTTTCTCGACCATCACCTGCTTCCAGTCCGGCTGCAGCTCCTGAAGCCAGGTGCCCAGGGAGGCGCTCATGATGCCGCCGCCGATGAGCAGAACATCGGTTTTTTGCGTGGTTTCAGTATTGGCGTAAGCAGCGGAATTGACCAGCAGGGCGATGGTGGCGAGAGAAAATAGTTTTTTATTAATATCAGGCATAATGATGATATTCGCATAGCTAAATGTAATGAGTGCGACAATAGTAGCGCACTTTTACAT
>NZ_JANEWH010000266.1:0-1638 GCF_028069715.1 Kluyvera sp. Awk 3
AAAAGAACCTTCTATTCACTCGCAGAAATAGATAATTATCACTAAATGTTATCCACAAAGGATTATCAACGTGTCGGCGTCAAATGCACGGCCAACAATTATTAACACCACCTTTTAAAATTTAACGAAATTAACACTACAAGGCATGACATCAGATTATCTGCGTAACAAAAAATGCTGAACATGAATCAAAGTAAGAATAATCCGAACACCATCACCCTCTGGACTTTTTAAATTCTGATAATAATCACGCTAAGCATTAAGAGCATCTTCGAACAACAGGGCTTGTCATTGGAACAATGTTGATTTAGCATTCACTTAATTTAGCAAATACTAAAGCAAGATATGAACGAAATCGATTTTTTGCAGGCTCGTGCCGGTGAAGCCGCCACGCTACTGAAAGCGATGAGCAATCCCAACAGGCTACTGATCCTTTGCATGCTGTGCGATGCCCCCGGTACCAGCGCCGGCGAGCTCGCGCGAGTCACCGGCTTAAGCCCGTCAGCCACGTCTCAACATCTCGCTCGCATGCGCGAGGAGGGGCTGATTGACAGCCAGCGCGCTGCCCAACGCATCCACTACTCGATTAAAAACGACGCGGTGAGGCAGATCGTCGCTACCTTAAAAACGCTTTTCTGCCCTTGAGGAACACCTGAACATGACCGTTGAATATCTTTCCCCACAAGCCGCGCTTACGCTCATTGGGCAGGGTGCCACCCTCATCGACATACGCGATGCCGATGAGTATGTGCGTGAACACATTCCCATGGCCCGCCCCTTCCCGCTCAGCGCTATCGAAAAAGGGCAAACGCTACCCTCTTCCGACGGTGGCGTCGTGATTTTTCACTGCCAGTCCGGCAACCGCACGCGTAACAACGAAGCGCGACTGGTTGCCGCAGCCGCGCCAGCAGAAGTCAAAATCGTTGACGGAGGAATCGACGCCTGGCGAAAGGCGGGTCTGCCGATGGTCGAGGATAAAACACAGCCGCTACCCCTTATGCGCCAGGTACAGATCGCCGCGGGCGTGCTAATTTTACTGGGCGTCGTACTGGGTTATAGCGTATCCAGCGCCTTCTTCTTGCTGAGTGCATTTGTGGGCGCAGGCTTAACCCTGGCCGGGATGACCGGATTTTGCGGTATGGCGCGCCTGCTAGCCGTGATGCCGTGGAACAGGCGGTAAGCACTATCGCTGCTGCGGCAACGTTAATGAAGACAAGAGATAACAAAGGAGCACGTTGATGTTTGCACCTGGCGATCTGGTTCAGCCGAAAATGGGCGGACCGAAATTAAAGGTTATTGAAGCACACGAAGACCGCATCGTGGCCGTCCAGGCCAGCGATGAGCACGGTAAGCAATACACGCTGAAAAACGATGACGTCGCCCCGTATCGTGAAGAAGGCGACTTTGGCGTTTGCTAAGACCTCCCCCGCGGTGAGCCAGCCTCACCGCCCCTTCTCACGAAACTGAATGTTTACCCATAAATCACGCATATCCTCCCACACACAACATCAGCGTTTAATGCTAAAAAAACACCTTCCAGTTAGATAAAAACACCATTAGTGACGACAATCACAATAAAATCAGCATTAGCACGCTGACAGCAAAAAAGACCTGCGCTTCCAATACAATTAACCGTTC
>NZ_JANEWH010000267.1:0-1607 GCF_028069715.1 Kluyvera sp. Awk 3
ATATTCATCCCTATCCCCTGCATATAAAAATCCTAAGCAATATTTTTATCAGGGTAAATCTTATCTGCCGAGTTCCGCCTGCGCGTGAGTCTGGCCGCCATAATCATTTATTAATATAAACTTCACTTTGCTAGCCGCTGATATTGACTGTCCTTTCTTATTCATTGGCCAGGTTACCGTTGTCTTTGGCGGGATCATGCTGGTCTGAAACGGTATGATTTGCGTGCCGGATACGAGAGAAGCACTAATGACAGAGGCATAATATCCAGACGTATTTTCTACAACCAGTCCCCAATGCCCATTATTTTCTTTTAAAGAGAAATGGATCTGTTGGGCAACACCATCCGGGTTACCAACAATATCTTTAGGTCGATAAAATATTTTTAAGCGATTACGCAGAATGACAGACATTTGATTCTGATTTCCCTTAATCGCATTTTTTGGAGGGATCTGCACTGAGTTAAGATAAAATAAGGACTCCCGATCCTTTGGTAAATCTTTACCCGTAAAGATCAGTCTGACAGACTGTCCGGTATGTGGCTCAATACGGAACAGTGCCGGAACCGACATAAAGGGCGCATCGGTAGTATCTGGCGTTGAAGCGGGATTGTTCACATCTGACCATACCTGCATTACATATGGAATATTGTCATTATTAGAAAACTGAAGTGTTTGAGATTGAGTATCTGCCGGATAAATAACCCTGGTATTCAGCATCACTACGCTAGCCATCACCGGTGAACAGAGCATCAGGATGCAAACCGGGATAAAAATAATAAGTCGGCAAAATGCTCTTGTAGTCATTTTAAATTACTCTTGGTAAAACCCCCTTCCGAGAGTTCGGAAGGGGTGACAGCATTACTGGTAAGAAATAGCGTACTGAACACTACCCAGTACAGAACCCGCCGTTGCAGTGCCTTCTGAGTAGTACTGCACGGCAAAATCGTGAGAGGCAGACGTGGCGTTTGCGACCAGATTTAAACCCGGTGCACCGGTCTGCCCTGTCAAATCAAGCGGAGTCGATGGCGTCGCCGGGTCGACCAGTTGTAAAGAGACATTTGTCGCGGAACCCGTATTTCCCATACGACCATTGCTGGTCAGGTTATTACCGACAAAAATAGTTTTAATCGCCGTATCGGAAGTTGAAGCCGTACATCCTGAAATATCAATTGTGAAATTAGTCGTGCCTGCCGTTGTTCCCGCTGTGGCTAAAGATGAGGCTGGAACCGTTGGCAATAAGACCAGAGGAGAAGACGCATTACCATTAACATTTACAGTACAGGTTTGATCGGCAACTTCACCCTGAAACTTAATAGTATTATCCGCATTTACGGTAGTAGACACAGTACCTAATACGGCGGCGGTGGTAAAAGCGACAGCTATCAATTTATTATTCATACTATTTATTCCTTAATAAAAAACTCAACGCTTATTTTAGCGAGTGACATCCGGGATGACTCATGTCATAAAACATTGGCCGTACGCTGCTCTTATACAAATATCACTAACCTGTAGAAGCATTACTATGAGTATACTTTTATCGCGTTTTCCTGAGTCTTACTGTTTCCCTGGTAAAATAACACACTTGCTAAACGGCAATTTATAGA
>NZ_JANEWH010000268.1:0-1598 GCF_028069715.1 Kluyvera sp. Awk 3
TGCCTCACCTTATTTAACGATCAGGTAAGAATATAAAATATAGGATATATTGAAAGGCTAAGTGATTACAGAAAATGAAATAACTGATATTGGCGTAGAGAATAAAATGACGAGGATTTATTAAGGGTAAAAGTTTGTGTAGCGTTAATTAAATTAAATGTTGAAATCAGCCATTAATTTTTCGGATCTTTCCCCAAAAAATAGTAGGGCTCGTGTGCCGCTCTATTGCCGGGTGGCGCGTTGCTTACCCGGCCTACGACGGGCACCATGCCCGTAGGCCCGATAAGTGTAACGCCATCGGGCAATGCCCGTCATGAGCACGGTGCGGATATTCCTGCGAGCCTTAATGCACCGCCGATACCGCCGCTTCAATTCCTTTCAGCTTCAGCTACGTCTCCTTCAATTCCGCCAGCAGCTTCTGCTCCTGTTCGCCATAGGCCATCAGGATGATGCAGCCGTTCATCACTTTTACGCTAACCTGTTGCCCGGTTTCGAACCCGGCCTCGCGCAGCCACTTCCCGGAAAGGGTGAGACTCGGCGTATTTTTGTTTGCACCCTGCGGGCGATATCCCACAATTATTGTGCGCTCGGTTTTTGCTGCGGGTAAGTCTGGGGTAGAATGCGGGTTAGCCATAATCAACTCCTTGATAGTTGGTGAGGTTAGACGCTCCGTTTGTGTTCCCGCACAGCGGAGCGTTGTCTAACTGAGGAGGTTTAGGTGGCCTCCTATATGTGTAAGAGTAGATGGATAGGTGGCCCTATGTCAATCATATCGCGCGAAAAAAAACCAAAGGGTGGTGGGCAATCACCGCAGTTTAAAATGCGTATTGATCCGGCATTGAAGGAGCAGTTGGATGCTGTTGCGGCGGAGGAAGGGGTGAGTCTCGCCAGTTGGTTGAAGGAGTTGGCGAGAGAAGCGCTGCTTAATAGAGGGATTGAACCTAAGGGTTAAGATTAACCATTCCTTAGATCTTGGCTATTCACTTGGGTTTCCCCATCTTTTTTATTTGTTTCGTTGAAGGGAATATTAGTGATCGTCATTGGCAAAGAGGTTTTACCAGAAAAAATATCTTCTAGGCCTTTTAATATGTTAGCCTGCGTGGTTTCCAAGTCCCCGTGTGCAATTGGTCTATAACAGTCTCTTTGTAACTGAACTTTATCGAAGTCATAATTCATGGCTTGAGCAATTGCGTAGAGAAGATCCGTAAATAAATCATCAGATTTTGATACCCATATATTTATATCAGGATATTCCTTTGCTTTATTTAAGTGGTTGTTATAGCTTTTCCAAGCATGAGTTACAGTTTGTTCCTTTTTGGTTTGATATCGTGTTTTAATAGCTGGAATTCTTCTCCCGTAAAACTCTATATCAATCATGTTTAATGCTTGTACGTGGTCTCTATGAAGTCTTTGTGCTCTGGTAGACATTAAAGTTCTAAATATATATAAACGGTTTTGCTTCTTTTCACGGAATTGTTCTAAGACCTTTTGTATTTGGACCGCAAGTATTGGACCAATTATGACTGCTGCTGTCATTACAATATCTTTATATTCCATGCCGAATAAACCACTCATTATTCCACCTGTAAAAGTAATAG
>NZ_JANEWH010000269.1:0-1511 GCF_028069715.1 Kluyvera sp. Awk 3
AGCGAAGAGAGAAAAGCCCTAATATGGTCGGGATGTGAAGAAGAACAAATTATCTCGTTGATATAAAGGAGAAAATGGTAGCCTTACGCCTGCCACCTGGCGGTGACAGGGCAACATATGCGGTTACAATTCAGTTTTTTTCTCAGGCCATGCCACGGCGGGGATGCCGTGAAAACAGGGGGATGCAAACAAATGGCCCTGGAATTCCGTGATGCCAGCTGACTCCAGCCACATCCACTCTTCTGCCTTTTCCACGCCCACTGCGGATACCCCAATTTCAAGCGAAGTACAGCATTTGATAATGGCATGAATAATGGCCTGGCGTGGCCCGCTTTTGTGTACATCCTGAATAAGGTCGCGGTTGATCTTAATTCTGTCGGGTTGAAATTGCGCGAGCAGCTGCAGGCCAGCGAATCCCGCGCCAAAGTGATCGATAGCGACACTTATCCCCGCGCCTTTCAACGCGCGTACCGCGCGGCTAAAGCCATCGAACTGGGAAATGGCTTCGCTTTCAGTGAATTCCACGATGATCTGCTCAGGAACGAGATGATTCTCGGCGATGGCCTGAAGCAATATTTCGACCGCATCCGGCACGTTAACCAGCGTCATCGGCAAAATATTGACGGACAGAGTGCAGTCGCCCAGATCCAGCGCCGCGGCCAGCGCAAAAGCCGTCTTTTTGCTATGTAAATCTGCCAGATAGATCTCATCGCTGCTCAGGCCAGCGAAATAGGCCTGCGGTGAGTCGCCAGAGGTGGTACGTAGCAGCGCTTCAAGGGAGATAACTTCACGAGCGAGAGGGTCGATGATCGGCTGAAAGGCAAAACCGCAGCTGGCCTCGGGGTTTAACTGTTGAGGAGAAAGGCGTCGAGTCCGTTCAGTCGCGATAAAATCCCAACTATCGGCAGAGGGGATTTCGAAGTAATTCTCTTTTTCGATGGCTTCCACGAAAGTCCGGAAAAACTGCAACGCACGATCGCGATAGGTCAGTTGATAGCGTGAGGTTCCCTTATCAAGAATAACTTGTAATACCTCATCCCTTCCGTGTTCGCGCAGATCGAAAAGCTCCATTCCCGTCATACCAAAGCGCCTTGAGGGGCTGTAATCGCAGAGAAGTTCAACCACATTGTAGTGACGGTTATCTGCACAGATAGCGTGATAAATCGCTTTTACGTTCTCTTCAGGGCCTTCAAGTAGCTGGAAAAAGTGGGTGCCGTTGAATAACAGGATCCCCGTTACATCTGCACGATTATTCTTGATATTGGCGTCGGCGACCATACTTTCGAGCGCTTTTACCGGGACATCATCACGAAGATGACTGCGGTAGATAATAGTGGTGAGCATGATTTTCCGGCATAGGAGGGGAATGTCCTCTAACCCTACCAGATTACGCTGCGCTTAACACATTAAATTAACATGGTTTTTACCTGTTAAGCATCTTATGTCTTTCTGGAAATAACTGAGCCCGCTGGCGTCAAACTATCCTCGTGATTTGGTGTACACATATTACG
>NZ_JANEWH010000027.1:0-43217 GCF_028069715.1 Kluyvera sp. Awk 3
GTTTTATTATTCTACTGCTACTGGCATCAGCTTGGATTCTATATAGCTATAGGGAAATATTATTTTACTAATTCAGTAAATATCCAATGAAGCCGGTAAATCCGGCTTTTTTTATGCCCGCGACAAAATGGGGAAAGTATCACTTTCTTCCCTATTACAGGAGCAGGCATGACCAGTTCAACACTCTCTCCCGCATTTGCTCACGCACTCTCTTTTGTCCTCGCCCGTGAAGGAGGCTATATCAATGACCCCACAGATAAAGGCGGTGAGACCAATTTTGGTATCTCTGATAAACGCGACGGTGTAGCCGATGGCCTCACCGATATTAATGGTGACGGCAAGCCAGACACCCGAATTAAAGACCTCACCAAAGAGCAGGCTGGGCAGATTTATTATCGCGATTACTGGTATCCGGCATATTGCACCGACTGGCCAGATGGCATTTCTCTTTTTATGTTTGACGCCGCTGTCCAGCATGGCGCTAAAAAAGCGATCCAGTTATTGCAGGAAGCCGTTGGCGTTTCTGCTGATGGCATCGTTGGCCCTAAAACGACAAAAGCGGTCATCAGCGCTGATGCTGAATGGCTGCTCAATCGTTGCTTCCTCCGTCGTTCCCGTTATTACGCCAGCATCATCAAATCCAATTCTTCTCAGGGCAAATACCTCAATGGCTGGTTTAACCGCCTCGATGAACTGGCGAACGCCTGCCAGGAAGTTATCGGCGGTCAGGTCTCAGTGGCCCGGAGCTGAGTATGGGCAAAGGCTGGGATGCGTCGATGCGTCAGGGGCGATGTGATCGTATTCGGCAGGAAGTGCTTCACCGCGTTGAAAACGGTCCGCCCCCCGTTCCCGTTGATTATTCAGGTTGTGATGGCACCCATGCGAGCTATTACCGCAAAGGGTGGGACTCCGTAGATATCAGAGACATCGTCTGGCAATGCCAGCGCTATAAGGAAAAACATCGTGTTTAAATCGTTCGATACTGCCTGGGTAAAACAGGCTTTACTCCGCGTTTATCAGTCAGGCTGGACTATCACAGTCATGGTCGGATTATCGCTGATTTTCTGTAATTTTCATGGTCGCCAGGCCTTTATTGTTTGGTGGTGTGCGTTCTCAGGGATTGCACTTATTGGCTTCAGCATCTTTCTCGGTAATCTGCCATACAGACTTCTTAAACCTGATGCACGTATCAGCCGCCTTGCCAATTTCTGGGCATGGCTGGTCTGGTGTGTGGGGGCTCTTTTAATAGTCCTTTCCCCGATTTTTGCTGAGCCGTTGGTGCTTATTTTGCTGGTTCCTGTAGGCGCAGTGACTGCAGTGTTGTGCTGCCGTTGGGTCTCACGTAAGGGGCTGCTCGCATGGATCCAGTAACTCTCACTACTATCGCCTCTGTGCTGCTGAAAGCCGGGCCTTCCCTTGTACGAACTGTCGGTAGCTGGTTCGGCGGTGATGCAGCGAAGACGGCAGACTCCGTCGCCGGCATTGTCGAAACCGTTAATGGTGCCATCAACCCCCAGGACCAACAGCGTGTGCTGGAGCAGAAGCTGGCTCAGTTGCCACCCGAGCAGTTCGTCCAGCTCGAATCACTGAAGGTCCAGCTGGAGTCATATCAACTGGAACGCGATAAAGCACTGCTGGCCGACCAGCAAGCAGCTCATCACGAACAGCAGGAAACAATCCGCAACGGTGACAACGCCACCGACGAATATGTCCGTCAGACCCGTCCGCGCATGGCCAGACTGTCGCTCTATAGCTGTATTGCTTATGTGATGGCGATGTCACTCGGCCAGATGGTGGGAGCAGTAGCGGCTATTTACGGTCACGCATTATCGATGCCAGCTCCTGACTGGGACATTTCACTGATGCTGGCAACCCCAGCGCTGGGGTATCTCGGCTTCAGGACGCTGGATGGCTTTGCCCGTTACAGCAAGTCCAGCAAACACAAGGTGGTGATGTCTAAATGACAGATTCCTTTGATCGCGCCAGCGACCTCGAAACGGAAGAGCGTCAACGCGTGTTAAATAGCCATTTAAACCGGGTTAAAGAACAACCTGATGAAGCCGGATTTTGCAACGATTGTGGCAATGACATTCCGGATAAACGATTAGCGGCCAACCCTGACGCGGTTACCTGTTACACCTGCCAGGACATCAGAGAGCGAAGGGGGAAGCGTGGATTGGGAAGTCGTTAAAGGTAACTGGGCAATCATCTGGGCACTGTTTATGTCCGGCGTAAACCTGATTCAGCTGCTGCTGGCCAAAACGTATGTGAAGCGAGAAGAGCTTGAGACGGTACGTAATCGACTCCAGGGGCTGGAGAACACCATTGCGGTGCTACCAAGCCAGAAAGACTTGCACCAGTTGCAGTTGGAAATGAGCAATCTGCGCGGCGAACTACGCGAACTGGCCCCCTCCATTCGTCAGGTTTCGCGCATCAGTGACTTACTTCTGGAAAATGAACTGAAGGATAAATAGAGGGTATGACTATGCGTGATGTACTCGACCAGGACCAGCGCCTGGTCCTTCTGCGATCCCTGCTCGACTGTGGTGACAGCGCCAATGAATCCATTCTGCAGACCTGCCTGCAGACTTATGGCCATAAGGTCTCCCGCGATACCGTTCGTACTCAACTATCCTGGTTGCGTGAGCAAGGTCTGGTCACCCTGAGTGATGTCTCGGGTTGCTATGTTGCAGAAATTACGGGGCGTGGCGATGAAGTCGCCAGCGGTCTAATCACCGTTCCCGGTGTCAAGAAACCGCGTCCAAGGGGGTAATGATGGCGAATAAGTTGAAACCACTGACTAAGGGTGAACGTAACGTCATTAATCTGATGGCGGGCGTTCTGGTCTGTCTTGAGCTTGAGGTCCGGGCGGTGGCCCCGCAAGTCGAGAAATCAACGGGTAAGAAATATGACCACCATGCACCTGACTCCTACCTGAATACGTTTCTGAATAACAATCCGGAATACAAGCGAGCCTGGAAGCTTCTGCTGAAAGATAAGGCCAGTCATGAGCGTGGGTTCCTGGAGAAAATCAGGGGGGAGCATGGCAAGTGAACAACGCCCAACCCGTGGGCGTCCCTCAAAGATTGATCTCCTTCCGGATATGGTTCGCGAGCATCTGCACCAGCTGCTGCGCGATAAGCGCCACACCCAGGAAGAAATCCGTGAAGCCATTAACGAATTGATTGCCGGCCACAATTTACCTGAGGACATGAAACTCAGTCGTACCGGCCTCAATCGCTACGCGAGCCGCATGGAAGAGTTCGGGTCCAAGATTCGCGCTTCCCGGGAGATGGCTGAAATCTGGGCTGGCAAGCTGGGGTCAGCACCGACATCAGACGTTGGCAAACTGCTGATGGAATTTGTTAAAACGCTGGCGTTTGAAACCTCAATGTCTATGGCTGAAAGCAAGGACCCCGTAGAGCCCAAAGCCCTGGGACAACTGGCACTGGTTGCTCAACGACTTGAAGCAGCGGCGATGGCCAGCCACAAGCGGGAGAAAGAAATTCAGCAGGCTTTTGCTGAGAAAGTAGCCGCAGAGGCCGAAACGATCACCAAAAAAGCCGGGTTATCCGCCGAGACTGCCGCTGATATCCGTCGCCAGATTCTGGGGATTGCTACATGACCCATACTGAACAGGAGAAATTACGTAACCAGTCTGCGGCCGCGATTATTTCCGGCCGTTTTGACGCAGACCAGGTATTGCTGCCTTATCAACGCCGATGGATTGCGGATGATGCCCAGCTCAAGATTGCGGAGAAATCACGTCGTACCGGTCTTACCTGGGCAGAAGCGGCTGATGCCGCGCTCAACGGTTCTCTATCTCCAGGTGCTGGTGGCAGCGATACTTTTTACGTTGGCACCACCAAGGATATGGCGCGTGAGTTTATTGACGCCTGTGCTATGTGGGCAAAGGCCTACGGTCTTGCTGCATCGGATACTGGCGAAGAGGTGCTTAACGATGATGACAAAGATATCCTGGTCTATGTCATCAACTTTGCCAGTGGCTTCAAAATTAAGGCACTGTCCTCCAATCCGTCGAACCTGCGTGGTATGCAGGGCAACGTCATCATTGATGAAGCCGGTTTCCAGAAAGACCTTGCAGCGGTGCTCAAAGCGGCACTGGCGCTCACTATGTGGGGGGCAAAAGTCCGCCTTATCTCCACCCACAACGGTATTGAAAACCTGTTCAATACCCTGATACAGGACAGCCGCGCAGGTAAAAAGCGGTACTCTGTTCACCGTGTAGATATCGAAACGGCGATCAATGAGGGGCTGTACCGGCGTATTTGCCAGGTGAAAAAAGACACCTGGTCTGCTGATAAAGAATCGGAATGGCTGGAAAACCTTCTAAGTGATACGGCCACCGAGGAAGATGCCCGGGAAGAGTACTATTGTGAGCCGAAGAACGGTGGCGGTACGTACCTGCCGCGCTCAATACGCGAACGTGCTGCACGCGGTTCAGGTCCGGTTCTTCGCTTCACTGGCACGGCTGATTTCAATGCCACCCCGGAAGGTATTCGATCGCGGGAGATGCTGGACTGGCTTGAACGGGTCGTACTGCCTGAACTGAATAAGCTGCCTCAAAACCTTCGCCATTGTCTGGGGGAAGACTTCGCCCGTTCTGGTCACCTCACCGTCTTTGCCCCTATGACGGTCAACGATGACACCACGCGCACCGTTCCCTTTCTGGTTGAGTTTGCCAACGTTCCTTACAAGCAGCAGGAGCAGGCGCTGTTCTTTATCTGCGATCGTCTTCCCCGAAGAGATGGCATCAAGCTCGATGGCCGTGGGAACGGTAACTATCTGGCCGAGCAGGCTGCCGAGCGTTATGGCGATGAGGTTGAAGTGGTTATGCCTTCTGTTGGCCATTATCGGGAGAACATGCCCCGCTTTAAATCGGCCTTTGAAGATGACGAGCTGGTACTGCCCAAACATGAAGACGTGATCAGCGACCTCGGGCAGATCGTCATCCTGCGCGGTAGTCCCGGTATTGATGACCGGGAGAATACTGGCAGCGATGGCCACAAGCGGCATGGCGATAGCGCTTATGCCATTTTTCTGGCTTTTCTGGCCAGCAAAGAAGAATGCCGTCGGTATGAGCTACATCGTCTTAACAAACCACAGGATACCAGACACCGCCCGGACGGAGATGATGACCGTCGCCAGGTGCATCTGACCCGGGGTCTCAAAAATCAGCGAGGATTACTCTGATGCTTAAACAACTTGCCAGCGCGGTTCGTCGACTTCTGCACCCTGCGACAGGGGATGTTGTTAACGTAAAAGACGCTGACATTACCGAACCAGAAGCCCGCGGCCGCAGCATGAGCGTCCGTCGTCCTTCATCCGGAGTCAGCGTTGCCAGCACGTTATCCCCGGCCCGTCTCGCGGGAATACTGCGCAATGCCGCAGACGGTGATGCCCGCGATTACTTCATCCTGGCGGAAGAGATGGAGGAACGCGACCTCCATTACGCCAGCGTATTACGTACTCGTAAGCTTACGGTTGCCGGGATAGTGCCGACGGTGGTTGCCGCCAGTGACGATGATGTTGATGTGCAGCTCGCTGACGCGGTCCGTCATCTGATGGAGCAGCCTCAGGTGCCTGAGCTGCTCTTTGACCTGCTTGACGGGCTGGGGAAAGGAGTCGGGGTATGTGAAATCCTCTGGAATACCCGGGATGTCCTGTGGAAACCCCGCGATTATGAATGGGTTGATCCACGCTTTCTGAAAGCTGATCGTGACACCCTGCGTGAGTTCAGGCTCATTACAGAGAAGGAGCCTGTCGATGGTGAGCCGCTGAGCCCGGGCAAGTATATTGTCCATCAGCCTCGCCTGAAATCCGGTCTGCCACTTCGTAACGGTCTGGCTCGCCTGGTTGCCGTGATGTACATGCTGAAGTCATTCACCGTGCGGGACTGGTGGGCATTTGGCGAGAAATTTGGCCTGCCCATGATCGTCGGTAAATACGGGAATAATGCGAGCCCTGAGCAAATCCGCGTACTGGTGGATGCTATCAGCTCGCTCGCCTCAGATTCCGGCTGTGCTATCCCGGATAGCATGAAACTTGATATGGTCGAGACCGCCAGTCGAACCGGTGGTGGTGCGCTGTTTAAAGAGATGGCCGAGTGGTGTGATGCCCAGACCAGTAAGGCCGTTCTTGGTCAGACCATGACCACGGATGATGGCAGTTCCCGCGCCCAGGCAGATGTGCATGACAGGGTGCGCATGGATATTGCCGTCTGGGATGCCCGCCAGCTTTCGAACACGCTCAATGAATTTCTGGTCCGTCCCTTCATAGAATTTAACTATGGCCCTCAGGAAAACTACCCTCGTATTGAACTACGCCTCAGTGAATCTGAGGACCTGAAGGCCTACGTTGATGCACTGACGCCGCTCATTGACAGGGGGATGAGAGTGCAGGAATCAGAGATTCGTGACAAGTTTGGTCTGGCGGAGCCAGAGGCTGGTGCGTCTGTGCTTGCGCCGACCAATACTTTTAGCGCGTTTACCCCGATGCCAGCACTTAACCGGGAGAGGCTCGCGCTCAACCGTAGCCAGGACAATGAGATGGATGCACTGGTTGCTGAAGGGCTCAAAGACTGGGAGCGTTCAGGTGATGCTTTTACCAGCCCCGTGCTGCAGCTGGCGAACGAAGTCAGTAGTTTTGATGAGTTTCTCGCTCGCTTGCCGGCGCTGCAGCAGTCACTGAAGCCCGATGATTTCGTGCAACAGCTGGCACTCCTGAGCTTTAAAGCTCGTGCTTTGGGAGAGACAAACAATGGCTGAACCGTCCATTATCCCGAAGGAAGCACTGGACTGGCTCAGGTCCAAAAAGCTGAAGCCGGGGTTTGATTATCGCGATGTCTGGCGCGAGGAGCAGAGTGTCGGATTTACCGTGGCAAAGATGACCCAGCTCGATCTGCTGCAGGACGTGAAGGCGATTCTGGAAGAGGCGCTGGAGAGCGGCCAGACCTTTGCGCAGTTCCGTGAAACGCTCAAACCCCTGCTGGTGAAACGTGGCTGGTGGGGGCAGCAGAAGATGGATGACCCTTTGACGCAGGAAACCCGCCTAGTGCAGCTCGGCAGTGACCGACGTCTTCGTACCATCTACGACACCAACATGCGAACAGCACGCAGCGCTGGTCAGTGGGATCGTATTGAGCGCACCAGACGCGCTATGCCCTATTTGCTCTACACGCTGGGACCGTCGCGCGAACACCGCCAGGAACATCAGCAGTGGGCTGATCTCTGCCTGCCGGTGGATGACCCGTTCTGGCAGACTCACATTGGCCCCAACGGATGGGGCTGTAAATGTGGTGTACGTCAGGTCAGTAAGCATGAGTACCAGCAGTTACAGCAGAACGGCGTCACCCGTACCGTGCAGCTGCTTGATGACAACGGTAATCCGACGGGGCATGTTACGCGCGAGACAGTGCCGGTACGTACTACAGCTCCCCCTATCAAACGGGTGAAGTGGCTGAACAAGCGTACCGGTGAAGAGGAGATGGTGCCGGAAGGCATCGACCCGGGCTGGGACTACAATCCGGGCACCGGCCGACGCGTTGAGCTTGAGCGCCAGCTTAAGATGAAACAACAGGCCTTTGACGGGGAGTAGTAAGCGAGGCGGCAATCTGCCTGAAACGCTCATGGTGGCGTTATCGAGCTTTGTGATACGATGGCGCTCTGAAATTTTCTTAAACGCATACAGCGTTTTTTAAACGGGTTTTAAACGGGGTTCCCCGCGCCATTTACAGTGAAGCCGGTAAATCCGGCTTTTATTTTGCTTTCTACATACTGTCCGTACTCTTTTTTCAAACGGACAGCATCATGGGCACACTGCTCCCTAAAATCGAACTTCTGGCCCTCTGCTTCGAGTTACCGCAACTGGAAGGCAGCACCCCATTGCCAGAATGGCTGCCAATGATCCCCGCCGGTATCTTTACTGGTCGCGACGGCCGTTCATGGGTGAATGACCAGCCCGAAGCTGTTATTCGCGCCACTCTCTGCTACCCAAAACTTCCGTTTGATACGGAACATTCCACTGAGCTGAAAGGCCCTAAAGGTGAAGATGCTCCAGCGTATGCCTGGCTTGACGACTATCGCATCCGTGATGACGGCGTCATCGAAGCGCACGTTGAATGGACCCCTGATGGTGAAGCGCTGGTTCGTAGTAAAAAGTACCGCTATTACAGCCCTGCATTTGGCTATACCGCCGACGGCCAGGTTACGCGCATTTCCAGCGCAGGCTTGACCAACAAACCCAACCTTGATTTTCCCGCACTTAACTCGGAGAACCACGAGATGACCGTACCTGTCCAGATTGTGACGGTGCTGGGGCTCGCTGCCACCGCGTCTGCCGATGACGCAGTGAAGGCTATCCAGCAAATCAAAGACCGCGAAACGGTGGCGCTGAACCGCGCCGAAAACCCGGACCTGTCGAAGTTTATTCCCGTTGAAACACACCAGTTGGCGCTGAATCGCGCGGAATCAGCTGAAGGGAAACTGAAGGCGCTGGATGACAAAACGGCCGAAACGATGGTCGATGCCGCCATCGCTGCCGGCAAGGTCGCGCCGGCAAACCGCGAGATGTACCTCGCCACCTGTCGTAGCGAAGCGGGCCGTGAACAGTTCGCCAGCTTTGTGAAAGCGGCTCCGGTACTGGTCAACGCAGACCCATCGAAAGGCAAAGACGCCAAAGATAAAACGACCCTGAGCACTGAAGAACTCGCCATGTGTCGCTCAATGGGTCTCTCTTCGGAAGAGTTTCTTGCCGCCCGCAATAAAGAAGGAGCCCGTTAATGGCGATCACGATTGATGCAAATGTTCTTTATGCCCTGAAAACTGCGTTAAGCGCTGCTTTTACCCGTGGTGTGGGGCGCGTTAACCCACAATTCCGCTCAGTGGCCACCGTCGTCCCGAGTACAGGAGCGTCCAATACTTATGGCTGGCTTGATGAGTGGCCTGGCATTAAAGAGTGGCTGACTACCCGTCAGCTCGCGCAGTTGAAACAGATGGGTTACAGCATCACGAACAAGACCTGGGAAAGCTCCATCAAGGTCAAACGCGAAGATGTTGAAGATGATCAACTGGGGCAATACTCAATCGTTTCTGAGCAGTTCGGCCGCAACGTCACCATCTTCCCGGACCAGCTGGTCTTTAAGCTGCTTTGCGATGGCTTCACCACAACCTGTTTTGACGG
This sequence comes from Kluyvera sp. Awk 3, assembly GCF_028069715.1. Taxonomy (NCBI): domain Bacteria; kingdom Pseudomonadati; phylum Pseudomonadota; class Gammaproteobacteria; order Enterobacterales; family Enterobacteriaceae; genus Kluyvera; species Kluyvera sp. Awk 3. Next base: position 9,202 of record NZ_JANEWH010000027.1, read on the forward strand.
TCAGTATTTCTTCGACTCCGATCACCCGGTTGGGTCAGGGACGCAAAGTAACGTAGTTGGCACGCCGGCAACCGATACTGGTGAGCCATGGTTCCTGGTGGATGCAAGCCAGGCGCTGCTGCCCATTATTTTCCAGGACCGCCGCCCGTTTGACTTTAAAGCACTGGACGACCTGAACAGTGAGCACGTGATTCTCAATAACGAATTCGTGTTCGGTACTGACGGCCGCTGCAATGTTGGTTACGGATTCTGGCAAACCGCTGTGGGTTCTAAAGACACCCTGAACGTCCATAACTACGAGCTGGCTTATCAGGCGATGCAGGGTATCAAAAACAGCGCCGGGGAACCGCTGGGCGTAACGCCAACACTTCTCGTTGTGGGTAAAGGTAACCGCTCTGCGGCCAAAGGGCTTATCGAGGCGGTTAACTCTGCAAATGGCGCATCCAACATCTACTACAAAGACGTGGATGTGCTGGTCTCCCCTTACGTGAAATAACACGTAATTACGTAACTCATTATGTCACTCGCGTTTAACCGGTCTTTTAAGGCCGGTTAAACCGGAATCAAAAGAGGATGGAATTGTGAGTGGAAAGAAAACAAAGGCAGCAGATCAGCAAGTCGTTAAAGACAGCTCTGGCACGTCATCATCGTCGGAGATGGCATCGATTGTTATTACTGACGGTCAGGGACATGAGCCGGCAATCGTCCTGCCAGGGCATTACCTTCCGGTGGGTTCACAACCCGTCAGCACAGTGACTTCATCCCCATCGGGCGAAATTACGTTGGTAGCCTCTGAAGTGAATATTCAGGGGGCGTTATCGGCCTATCTCCCTGCACACCCCCTTGTCCCCTCGACTGATGATGTGATGGCGCTGGAGATTCGTGCAGTAACCGAGAAAGGTTTCTGGCGTTGCGGGCGCTTCTGGCCGCGGGAACCGGTACATGTTTTTGCCAGTGACGATCCTGATGCGGATAACGCAGCCAATAACGAGTCCTGCAACATGGTCTCAGACTGTTTCATCAGCCATGAAGATGCGGCCCGACTGAAGGCTGAACCGATGCTGGTCGTGACCGTACTCGATACCGTGGCGGAGCAACAGTAATGGGCATTTACGTCACTCGTGATGACCTGCTGGCAGTTGACGGGTCACTGGTCTGGAACATGGCTATCGACAAAAATACCCAGCAGCTCGATGACGCGAAAATAGAGACGGCTATTGATGATGCTGATGCAGAAATCAATTCGTTTCTGGCAAAGCGATTTCAGCTGCCGCTGAATCTCACTGCCATTCCGCGTCCGCTTCACCGGGTGGCGGTGTCTATTGCCATCTACTGGTTGTCCGAACGGGACAACCAGATTACCGATCTCATCCAGAAGCGCTATGACGATGCTATCCGTACGCTGAAGGAAATTGCTAACGGTACTCGTGACCTCGGGTTACCAGCTGCAACACAGCCGCCGGAAACCGACAACGGAAAAATCATCATCGTCTCAGATAACAAGCGACTATTTACCCGCAACAGACTGCGTGGGGTGTTGTGATGACGATTTCTGTTGAGGTGATGGGGGCTGAGAAGCTGGCGCAAATCCGGCTTGCTATCGAGAAACTTTCTGACAATGCGCTTCAGGAAGAGCTACTGGAGAGCATCGGGGCTGTCGTTGAATCCCAGACCCGTCGCCGCATCAGTGATGAAAAGAGCAGCCCTGCTGGTGAGAAGTGGCAGGAATGGTCAGAGGCTTACCGCAAAACACGGCACGGAAACCAGAGCCTGCTGCAGGGCAATGGTGGTCTGATGGACAGTATTCAGCACATCGTCGAACGCGGCCGGGTTCGTGTCGGTTCACCGTTGGCCTATGCCGCCGTTCACCAGGACGGCTTCGCCGGCAGCGTTTCCATCAGTGCCCACAAACGCCTCATTACCCAGGCGTTTGGCCGTGCCCTGAAGCACGGTGTCTGGCAATCCGTCGGCGCCCACAAGCGCCAGATGGATATGCCACAGCGCGAGTATCTCGGGCTGTCTTCTGAAAACTCTGAAGAGCTGATGCATGTTATCGGCGACTTCTGGCAAGGAGTACTTCCATGAATCAACGTCCCTCGTTGCTGACTACCGGCAGCACTATTGCGGCCGCCGAAAATATTGTGGCCTGGCTTAAGCCCGTTCTGCAGGGCGATAGCCCGGACATGGTAAAGGTCATCGAACGCCATATTGGGCAGTTCAACACCCCGGCGGAAGTGAAAACCTATCTCTCCGATCGCGACGGCTGCATTCGTATTGCGGCTCTGCGTATCCGTAATATTCGTCAGCGTGCCGGCGGCACTATCGGTGATGTGACCTGGGCGGCTTATGTCATGGCTACCGACTCATGGGCGTATCCCCGAGATACTCGTTGTGAAGTACTGGTCGGCAAACTGGCCCGTCGGATTGCAGTCCGCGATGCTGCCTCAGGCATGAAGGCGGAGCGAGCTGCCAGCACCATCAGCGCTGACAATATCTATTCCGGTGGTCTGAATGACCTGGGGCTGACCATGTGGGCTGTGACATGGGAGCAGGAGTTTCGCCTTGACGAGGAGATCGACATCAGTACGTTGCCTGATTTCCTGCGACTGGGGGCAACGCTCGCAACTAGTGGTGGCGCAAGCGAAATTGAAGGTGTGATTAACGTGAGAGAGCAGAACCCATGATGATGATTAAACCTGCCCGTGAAGGGTTGCTGGTCCGTAAGGCGAACGGCGTTCGTCTGAAAGCCGCAGGTGAAAAACTGCCAGTGAGTGCGTGGTGGTATCGCCGCGAGGCCGAAGGTGATGTGACTATCACAAAAATCAATGATAAGCCGGTGACGGCCGAGACCCAGAAAAGCAAAGCCGGGGAGAAATAACAATGGCACTTGGCAATATTCCAGATGATGTCCGCGTCCCGTTCGTATACATCGATATCGACAATTCTCAGGCAATGGGCAGCGCCCCGGCGCAGTCCCGTAAAGTCATCGTCATTGGCCATCAGCTCGCTGGCGGAACGGCTGCTGCGCTCACCCAGCATCGCATCACCAGCAATGGCATGGCGGAGACGCTTTACGGTAAAGGCTCACAGCTCGCTGAAATGCTGAAGATGCACCGTAAGGCAAACAGCTATACCGAAACCTGGGCGATGGGGCTTGCTGATCTGTCTACCGGCGCGGCGGCAAAAGCCACCCTGGCCGTAGTCGGCACAGCAACGGCTGCCGGTACAGTTGCGCTGATGATTAACGGCGTATCAGTACAGGTAGGAGTTGATGCCGGCGATGACCGCGATACCGTTGCGACTGCCATTATTGATGCTGTAACCAACCTGCCTTCTACGCAGGTTACAGCGGCACTGAAAGCCCCCGCGACTGACAGCGTTGAACTGACCGCAAACTGGAAAGGTGTCGGTACGAATGCGATGGACGTGCGCCTGAATTACTACCCGGGCGAACAGCTACCTCCGGGCATTAATGTTACGACTACCGGTTTTGCTGGCGGAACGGGAACTCCGGACATCACCGCTGTAGTCGCAGCACTGGGCGATGACTGGTATACCGACATTGAATTTGCCTTTAATGATACCCAGAGTCTGAATACGATCCGCGATGAACTGGTTGTTCGCTGGGGCCCGCTGAAGATGATTGAAGCCCAGCTCTGGGCGGGATATCGCGGTACTCACGCTGAGAGTGGTACGTACGGTGATGTCCGTAATGACTGGCTGATTTCCTGCATGACCACCAATATTGCGCCACAACCACACTGGCTCTGGGCGGCATCCTACGGCGGCATTGCCTCCTACTATCTTGCTATTGACCCGGCCCGCCCGCTGCAGACGCTGGTTATGCCTGGTATTCTCGCGCCATCCAAAGAGGTTCGCTGGGATATGCAGGAACGCAACCTGCTGCTGCATGACGGTATGGCCACTCACTTTGTTGATGCTGGTGGTAACGTCTGTATTGAACGCGAAATCACCATGTATCGCGTAAACCAGTTCGGCGATCCGGATACCTCGTATCTCGATGTTCAGTCACCTGCAACGCTGGGACGCATCCGTTACATCATCAAGAACCGTTTCTCCAGTCGCTACCCTCGCCACAAGCTGGCTGGCGATGACGTACTGGATCAGCTCGACCCGGGTCAGCCAGTGATGACGCCCAAAGTTGCCCGTGCTGAACTGCTGGATATCGCCCTGACGGAGCTGGTGCCGGCCGGTCTTGTAGAAGACTTCGAAGACTACAAAGAAACTCTCGATGTCGATATCGACAGTAATGATGCAAACCGCCTGAACTTCATTGCACATCCTAACCTGGTCAATCAGCTTCGTGTGCTGGCCGGTCTTATCCAGTTCAAACAGTAAGGGAATCTTATGGCATCAATCCTCGGGATGGCGTCCATCCGAATTAACGGGCGCGAGATTAAAACTGAAGGCAAATCAACCCTGAACCCGGGAGGATTTGCCAGAACGCAACATATGGGCGGCGGTAAGGTCTGGGGTAACTCCCGCAAAATGGCTGGCCCCTCGATCAAACTCTCCATTGCAGCTGCGGCGGATATGGATGTGATTGAAATCAGTAACTGGGAGGACGTGACCGTCATGTTTGAAGGGGACAACGGTCTGAACTACATGATGACTGGCTCTGCGACAGATGCACCTGCTGAACTGGATGAAGATAGCGGCAGCATCAGCGCCAATTTCATTGGCACCCAACTGGTGAAGGTGTAATCCATGGCGCAGATCAGTATCACCCTGAAACATGGTTTCGTCACTGGTAAAGGCACGGAAGACGAGACCCGCCACACCAGCGTGACCTTTCGTGAGCTGACCTCTGAGGATGTCATCCAGTCCCAGCTGGCTGCCGAACGCGTTGTCATTGGTGAGAACGGTAAGGCAGTAGCTTACTGCTCTGAAGTGCTTATGGGGCTTGAGATGCTACGCCGGCAGATTCTGAGTGTCGGCACGATCCCTGGTCCGCTGTCAGTCAAACAACTGTATTCCTTCCATCCTGAGGATCTGGAGTTGCTTACAGAAAAAGCCGGAGCAGTGGATGAATTACTGGCGGAGACCGGCAAGCGGGGGCGAACTGATGCCGCTGGCGACGGCGCTCAGTAGTCTAATCGTCAATCTTTCCCAGCGCTTTGATATCACTTACCTGCAGCAGTTGCCCTTGCGGCAACTGCTTCGTCTGACAGACCAACTGAGGAAGCAACATGGCAAGCCGCCTCACCACTGAAATACTGATTAATCTGGCCGGGAACCTGACAGCTAAAGCTCGCCAGTACGGTGCCAACATGTCCGAGTTTGCCCGCCGTAATGAGCGGGCAATGTCTGTCGTTAAGGCGACCACTGCTGCTGCAGGGCGTGGGCTAGATGCGCTGGGAAACCGCTATACCGGGATGATTGCTGGCTTTGCTGGCGGTGCAATGTTGAGGGAATTTGCCCAGACTGACCGCCGTATTACACGTATGGGCCTAGCTGCGGAGAAAACCCGCGCTGAGATGGCGCAGATGTTCAGTGGTATGCAGGATGCGTCCATCAAGTTCAAAGTCGATGACAGCGAAGTTATCGGTGCCGTCGAAAAAATCGGCACGGTAACTGGCGATATTGACTTTGGCTTTAAGAATAAGAATAACCTCGCCGCTTCAATCGCCGCATCGGGTGGTTCTGGTGAGTCAATTGGGGGATTGTTTGCCCAATTCCCTAAATATCAGCTGACGTCTGAAAAGCAGACGCTGGAAGCGATGGATACCCTGAATAAGCTGGGTAAAGAGGGCGCTTTTGAATTAAAGGACATCGCTGAAAAAGGTGTACGTGCGCTTTCCATGTACTCAGCTGCGGGCGGAAAAGGCGTAGCAGGTATCAAAGATGTAGGTGTCGCACTTGAATCCGCTATCGATGTGACCGGCGATAGAGATACTGCAGCTACAGCAGTAGAAAACCTGATTCGAGATCTTCAGGTTCCGAAGGTCGTGAAGACACTCAAAAGTAATGGCATTAATGTCTTTGATAAAGAGGGCCAGATGCGGGCCTTGCCTGTTCTCCTGCAGGAGATTGCCAAACGTTCTGGCAGCAAAGGCGCTGAACAACAAAATGCCCGTTTATTGGGAGCTGGTTTTAACCAGGACAGTATCCTTTTAATCAGTAGCGTAACGTCCGGTAAAGGTGCCGAGAACCTTAAACGGTATCAGTCAGTTGTTGCTGATGGTCAGGGTATTCTCGATGACGCCGCTTATGCGGCCCAGGATTTTACCTCCGCTATCCAGAGTTTAAGTACAACATGGGAAAAGTTTGCTAATAGCAACCTTGCAAAGCCCGTGCAGGAACTGGCCGATGCCCTGAACTCGGTAGACCAAGATACTGTGCAGAATTGGCTGGAGATAGGCAAAAATATCACGATCGCAGTCGGGGGAATTATTGCTGCCCGCAAAGCCTTCCAGTTAGGTAAAGGCGTGGTGGATATTTTTGGTGGTGGTAAAGGGAAAGGCATTCCGGGTGGTGTTGCTGATGTTTTTGGTTCCGGTGTAATGCCAGTTTACGTTGTGAATATGGGTAAGGATGGGATGGGAGGTAATGGAAACTCTGATTTACCAACAGGTCCTGAAAAAAATTCTAAATCAATTCATTCTGGATTAGTAACAACAGCTATTTCAACGGCCAGCGAACTCGCTTCGATTATGCCATTTCCAGAAACTGAAGCGCAGAGAAATGAACTATTAACAAGGGTTCAAAATAATAATAATCGTCGCACCATGTGGAACGATGTAAAAGACTGGTTCACCAGCACGGCTAACGAGCCGCAAATAGCTAACCCACAACCGTGGGCGAATCTCCAGCCACAAGCATCAGCTTATCCTTCCGTTCCTCAGTCTCTGAAGGGAGAAATTCGTGTGGTTGTTGAAGGTGATGCGAGAGTGAAAAGCGTCAGGATGGACCAGCCTGGCATTACCCTCAGCGCCCAGTCTGGGGTATCTAATGTGGAGCAGAACTGATGGCAACGGGTAAATGGGAAGACCTTCGTGAAGCATCATTCCGAAATGTTGCCTTTTTTCTGGTTGAAAATGAAGGCACCAGCGGCCGTCGCGCGATCCCCCGCGCCTATCCCAAAAAAGAAACGGGCTGGACTGAAGATAATGGTGCTGTTCTGACCCAGCAACAAATTAATGGCAAGTTGCTCGGAAAGGATTATCAAAAACAGTTAGAGGCGTTGTTAAAGGTGCTTAATACACCTGGCCCGGGTGAGCTTGTTCACCCCTGGTTTGGTATTCAGAAAGTACAGGTTGGTAAAGTTTCTCACCGACTTAGCACTGAAGAAGGTGGGATTGCCTTCATTAACTTTGAAGTCTTCGAAGCCGGGGAACGTCTCTTTCCCTCAGCCAAAGAAGATACCAGCCAGACGTCACTGAGCGCGGCCGATGCTGTTAAAGATGCAATGGCAAACGGCAATTACTTTGCCGCGCTTGATGGTCTTGGCGATATGACTGATACCTTGCTCGATGATATGCAGGGGCTGGTGATGAACCTGCCAACATTTCCCTCCGCGCTGACCGATTGGGTTGATCGTGCAGGCCGCTTTAAGGACCAGATTGGGATCATCATTGCTAAACCTGGTGAACTGGTGCGGCAGTTCACCAATCTGACCAGCAGTATTCGCGACATTGTGAGTGAACCGCCATGGTCGTTACGTGTTTATGACCAGTTGCGCAGCCAATGGGATGGTGATCGTGCAGCTCGCTCCGCCACAAAGAGCCTTCCTGGTGATATGCAGGTGGTGGCAAGCTCGCCAGCAAATGGCGTTATCGGTATGGCCAGCAGTGTCCCGGCCTCTGTCATCACGCCATCAGAAACAATGCTGACCAATATTACTGATTTTCGCCAGATGGTGATCATCACAGCACTGGTTGCTCAGGCTGAGGCGGTAGCCACGATTAGTTTTACTACGGCATCAGAAGCGACCTCTGCCGGGAATTCACTGGCGATACAGCTATCCCAACAGGCAGTTGCGGCGGTTGAGAGCGGCAACCGGGAACTCTGGCATACGCTTCGAGATTTACGTTTTGCCGTGGTTAATGATGTTCGCGTTCGTGGTGCAAGGTTACCTGATACTCGCGAGCTAAATTGCTCAGTGACCACGGCTGCCGCCCTACTGGCATGGCGCGAAACCGGTAATACCGAAAACAGGGATTCTATCGTCTCCCGGAACCGACTGCGCGACCCTTCCTTTATTCTTCCGTCCACCACGATTGAGGTTATCGAGTAATGGATTATCCGCAGGCACAAGAAGCCGTAGTACTCACCGTGGCAGGCGAGCAGTGGGAGGGCTGGACTGACATGTCTGTCACCAGTTCGCTGGATGCGATAGCCGGTGAGTTTGATCTGACAATCACAACGCAGTGGTCAGCAGCTGCGCCACGGACAATCAAAGAAGGCCTACCCTGTACGGTGTTAATCGGGAACGACAAGGTGATAACGGGCTATATCGATGATTTTATTCCGAGCTATGACGCTGAAAACGTCTCTATCCGGGTCATGGGGCGAAGCAAGACCGGCGATCTGGTGGACAGCTCAGTGGTGCATAAGTCCGGGCAGTGGAAAGGTATTCGTCTCGAACAGCTGGCCGCTGAGATTGCGAAGCCCTACGGTATCACTGTTATCAATGAGACTGACACCGGTGAAGCCTTCCCGAGTGTGGTGCTGGAACAGGGTGAAACGGGTTTTGAACTGCTCGACAGGCTGGCAAAACAGCGTGGCGTGCTACTCACTTCTAACGCTGATGGCAATCTCGTCATTACCCGGGCCTCCAAAAGACGCGCTTCGGTAGCGCTGGTACTCGGCGAGAATATCCTTGCCGCTCGTGGCCGCTTCAGCTGGCGTGAGCGTGCCAGTCAGTACATCATCAAAGGCAGTTCCAGCGCTGGCGGTGCAACATGGGATGACCAGCCTGCAAAGGTTATTGGCGGCCGACAGGTCAGTATTGATGACGATGAGATTAACCGCTACCGACCGAAAATACTGGTGAATGAAGACAGTCTGACAGTTGGCGGTGCCAGTACACGCGGCGACTGGTATAAAGCCCGCATGATGGGTGAAGCCAATACCACCGAAATCACCGTCGCTGGCTGGCGTGAGAGCGGCGATAGCGGCCCGCTCTGGGAAGCTAACCTCCTGACCGATATTCGAGATCCGGTTCAGAACCTCGATACTACCTGGCTGATTAAGTCCGTCACGTTTACCGAAGGCGACGGCGGCCGCATCGCTGTACTCGCCCTGGTGCCACCTGAATCACTTGATCTTCCGGAAACAAAGGCAAAGGGGAAAGGTAAAAAAGGCAGTAAAGCAAAGGTAACCGCAACATGGGACTAAATCCGGCAAACTTCAGCCGTGCGCTGAATCAGATTGGGCGACGCCTGCGTCTTCTCGTTGACCGTGCTGTCGTGCGTATCGTGACTGACAGTTTTGGCCGCCAGAACCTGCAGGTGCAGTCACTTGCAGATGCAACCAACGACGACGTTGAGCGTTTTCAGCAGTACGGATTTACCTCTGTCCCTCCTGCCGGCAGCGAAGCCATTGTTCTCGCCGTTGGTGGCCGTCGTGAGAGTCTGGTGGCAATCGCAGTCGAAGATAAACGCTGTCGCCCGAAAGGGCTAGCATCAGGCGATGTCTGTCTTTATCATCAGGACGGCCAGTCAATGATTATTTTGAAGAAAGGCGGAATAATCGACGTAAGAGGGAAATTGGTAAATTACACCGCTGACGATTTATTTGAGATTAATAGCGCTCAACTTAAATTCGTCGGTCCTACTGAATTCACCGAGGATGTTACTATTAATGGTAAATCCTTCCTCAACCATATTCATAAGGATGGCGACAATGCTGATACAACTGCACCCTTATGACTATCGGACTGAGCTGGAAAAATCTATTATCACACGGTGATATTACCATCCAACATGACGGCCTGTCGCTCGACGACGGGCTTGTTACTTTAGTCCTTATCTGTTTATTCACCGATGCCCGGGCTGATGCCGCCGATGAGATTTCTGATGGCTCTGGCGACCCGCGCGGCTGGCCTGGTGACACCTTCAGTGATTCACCCTGGGGCTCTAAACTCTGGTTGCTCGAGCGGGAAAAGCTGACCGAACCTGTCCGCCAGCGCGTCGAGGATTATGCCCGTCTCTCTATGCAGCCTTTGCTGCGCTCAGGTTATGCCCGTACTGCCAATGTAGACGCCACTATTGCCACCGATGACCGTATCAACTTCACGGTAACCCTGACCCGTCCTGATAAATCTATGCTCACCATCGAGCTGAGCCGACGCTGGGAGGCTGCTGCTAATGCCGTATAACGTTCCTGCCCTGAGCAAGATTATTTCCGACGGTGAAAAAGATATTGAGATTGAGCTGGGTATTCAATCGCTTCCCCCCGTTGGTGTTGAGAATGCCATTAATATTTCTGTCAGCAGCCAGGTGCGGGATTTATACGATCACCAAAGCTGGATTGTGGACCAGATTATTCCGTCCCAAAAATCAGAAGACCAGACCATTATTGATACGGCGACTTCAGAGGGCGTCATCCGTAAACAAGCCTCCTTTGCCACCGGTCCAGCGGTATTTACCAGCGCTTCAGCACTACCTGTCGATACTGAAATGCAAACGGCCGCCAGTGTGGTCTATCGCGTCACCAGTTCAGGCCAACCTGTTTCAGGTGTCGTCACTGTACAGATTCAGGCTGATGATGCAGGCGTGGCAGGAAACCTCGCGGCAGGCGAATCGCTGACGCTACTTTCTCCGCTGCCAGGAACAGGTAGTACCGGTGTTGTAGATGCAGCCGGTATTACCGGCGGTGCTGATGTTGAGCCAATTGCTGAACTGCTGGATCGTCTTCTCTTTCGCAAACGAAATCCGCCTGTCGGCGGTGCTGTTCATGATTATGTTATATGGGCACGCGAGATGGCTGGTGTCAGTCGAGCCTGGTGTTTTGATGCGTGGCATGGCGGTTCAACCGTAGGTATCGCGTGGGTCTATGATGAGCGAGCAGATATTACACCGACGGCGGCAGACAGAGCGGCTATGGAAACATATCTCTTTCGACATGCAGATCCTGCAACTGGTAACTACGTGGGTAAGCCTGGTGGAATTGAGGTCTGGCCCGTTGTACTGGCTCTAAAGCCTGTACCTATGTCAATAAAACTGACACCGGATAATGCCACTACGCGGGCCGCCGTTCAGTCCAATCTTACCGCTCTGCAGAAGACTCTTTCTCCCGGACAAACGTTGAGTGTCTCTGCTTTACGTACCTCAATTGGCACGGCCACTGGAGTGACTGACTATGTCCTGTCAGTCTCTGCCGACATCGCGGCTTCTACGAGCGAGCTTATTACTATCGGGGTGATTACATGGCTCACTCCATAGACGACTGGCTTTACGCTCTTCAACAGGTCATGCCCAGAGGCAAGGCCTGGCCACGTGAAAAAAATGCCGATTTAACGCGTTTTTTACGTGCATTAGCACGCCGTTTAAGCCGTGTTGAATCATCCGGAGATGTGTTACTGAATGAAATGCGCCCGGCAACGACGGCACTCTTGCTGGAGGACTGGGAAAACTATCTCGAGCTGCCGGAATGTAATTTACCCTCCGGAACTTTTGAGGATCGTCGCTCAGCTGTGGTCGAAAAATATCACCGTAAAGGTGGTCTTGCTCCATGGCAGATTGAGGATATGGCCAGAACGTTGGGGTTTACCGTAAACGTTCGGGTTTTTCTGCCTCATCACTGTCTTCGCAGTTGCATGCATCCTTTGTATCCATCTCGCTACCGATGGTTACTGCAAATAGACGTCCTGAATATTACAGGCGGGCGTTTTACCTGTATGGATGGCTGCATGACACCATTGCTAAATAATCGCGCCAGTAACCTTGAGTGTGTGCTGTCGAAATATCGTCTTGCCGGCACCAACTACGATTACTTTTATCTGTAAGGAGTTCAGCAATGTATTTTGTTGATAATAATTCAGCCGTTCCTGTTATGCCTGCACCGGGGCCGGTAGTCAGTACTACACCAACGTTTTTCACTGAAGGTGGAAATGGTGTTCCACCAACATATCCCGGCCCTGACTGGTTTAATATTTTTCAGTCAGAGCTGCTGAATATCCTCTCACAGGCGGGGATTTCGCCAGATAAGACTGCCCATACCCAGCTCTACCAGGCGATGACGGCCCTGTTTGCTTCTAAAACTGATTCACTTGGTGCGCTAGCCGCACTGACTGGCGCTGCTAACAAACTTCCGTACTTCACTGGCCCGAAAGCTGCAGCCTTAGCTGACCTTACAGCCTTCGCCAGAACGCTGCTTAGCCGTAGCGATGCCGCAGGTGTTCTCTCAGACCTTGGTTTTTCATATTCGAATAATCTCTACAAATTCCCAGGTCGGCAAATGACTCAGCGCGGCAGCTCAATAACTAACGCCGCTGGTGCAACGACAATTACGTTTCCGCAGGCATTCTCCGGTAACGTTGTCGTTTTGCTGACTGGTAGTGATTCAAACGGTGTGACGCTGACAACGTTAAACGACCTTCCCACTAACACTGGATTTTCAGTGACAACAAAAATTGCCGGTGGAGCCTATGTACCACTTAACTTTTCATGGATTGCATGGGGGGATTACTGATGTTTGCGAAATATGACTCAATCGACGGGCGGTATGCGTTTTCTGTCTCTGATAACGGAGGTATTTTCATTAGCGATACTGAATATACGGCGCTGCTGGATGCCCAAGGGCGAGGGCTGATTATTATAGACAGGGATGGAGCTCCTGTTGCTGTTGAAAACATATCTGCGCCACCAGTCACTCACGAGCAACAGATTGCACAAGCTGAATATGAACGCGGCGTATTACGAGCGAGGTCTGATTCTGAAATCGCGTGGCGACAGGATGCGGTAGATGCGGTGATAGCTACGGAAGAAGAAGTAGTCGCCCTGGTAGAGTGGAAGAAATACCGCGTACTCCTTATGCGTGTTGATATATCAACGGCACCAGACATTGTATGGCCACCGGTACCTACATAGGAACCTTTAGTGGGCACCAGCGAATTTCTTCGTCAAATGAGAAAACCTGGTAACCTGGTTCAACTGACGAATTGTCAGATGAGCGGGAGACCACTTCATGATTATTGGGTATGCACGAGTATCAAGTAACCATCAGGACACCGAGCTTCAGATGCAGGCGCTCAGAGCTGCTGGCTGTAAGTTAATTTTTGAGGAAAAGGCTTCTGGCCGTAAGACGAATCGACCGATATTGAAGAAAGTGGTTGAGATGCTAGAGCCTGGTGATGAGCTGGTCATTTGGAAACTGGATCGTATTGGACGCAATGTTCTTCATGCTCTATTGACGTTTCAGAGTCTGGCCGAGCGCAATGTTAACATCCGATCTATTACGGATGGCGTTGACCTGAGCACCGCCAGTGGGCGCTATAACTTCCGCAATATTCTTTCTGCGGCGCAATATGAGTCCGATCTCAATAGTGAACGAACTCTGGCGGGACTTGCTGTTGCTCGGTCTAGAGGGCGTGTTGGTGGCCGTAGGCCTAAGTTTACAGATGACGACTGGAACAGATGCGAGTCAGCTCTGAAGTCCGGTAAAACTCACAAGGAAGTGTCTGCACAATATGGAATAGGTATATCTACTCTTTACAAAAAATTCCCCAGCAGTATGTCTGTCTCTCCTGGTTTGTGATCAATTTCATGTGGCCGCTTTACCGGCGGCTACATGACTAACATCCATAATTGTTTCAATGTCACTTAAAGTTAGAACGCTTGCGGTGATCCAATTTTAGCTGTCAAAGTTTCACAGTTTATGCGCCGCGCTACACACGTCGCACAATATGAAGCCTGGCTGGGCGAAATTATGCCCGTGGCGGCGAGCTACCCCGGCCACCTGGGCGCGAACGTGATTCGCCCAGCCGACGGGCAGACGGCGTGGAATATTATTATTCGCTTTGACACCCTCGAGCATCTTTACGCCTGGACTCAGTCTGACGTCCGTCGCCAGCTGGTAAATGAGATTGCGCCATTGCTCGGCGAAGGCGATCACACTGAAATTCGTACCGAACCCGCCTTCTGGTTTACGCCGCCCGCAGCGCATGTCCGCCAGCCGAAACGCTGGAAACAGTTTCTGATAACGCTGCTGGTGATTTTCCCCAGTACTAACCTGGTGCCCGCCATTACCGGCGCGCTGCTGCCCTCGTTAAAGGGAACCTTGTTGCTGCATTTTCTCAACGATGCCTGTGTGGTCGCGCTGGTGGTCTGGTTCTGGATGCCCATCGTGACCCGCCTGTTTGCCGGCTGGCTAAAAAAAGCCTGAGCTGGCCAAGGAGAACGTTATGTCACAAACAGCCACACTGATCTTAACTCAGGGGCAGATTCATACTCTGGACCCGCAACAGCCGCGCGCCGAAGCGTTGGCGATCGCCGATGGCAAAATCCTCGCTGTCGGTAGCGACGCGCAGATGTTGTCTTATGCGGGCGAAGGCACGCAGATTATCGACCTTCATGGCCACACCGTGGTGCCAGGGCTTAACGACTCGCACCTGCACTTGATTCGCGGCGGTCTGAACTACAATCTTGAACTGCGCTGGGAAGGCGTGCCGTCGCTGGCGGATGCGCTACGAATGCTGAAAGAGCAGGCCGACCGTACGCCGTCGCCGCAGTGGGTGCGCGTTGTCGGCGGCTGGAGCGAGTTCCAGTTCGCCGAACGCCGTATGCCGACGCTGGAAGAACTGAATGAAGCCGCGCCGGATACGCCAGTGTTTGTGCTGCACCTCTACGATCGCGCGTTGCTCAACCGCGCGGCGCTGAAAGCCGTCGGCTATACCAAAGAGACGCCGGCACCGGCGGGCGGCGAGATCGTTCGCGATAACAACGGCAACCCCACCGGGATGCTGATCGCTAAACCAAACGCCATGATCCTTTACGCTACGCTGGCGAAAGGGCCGAAACTGCCGCTGGAGCAGCAGGTGAACTCTACCCGCCAGTTTATGCGCGAACTCAACCGGCTGGGCCTGACCAGCGCCATCGACGCGGGTGGTGGTTTCCAGAACTACCCGGAAGATTACGAAATTATCGAACAGCTGCATGCTAACAAGCAGATGACCATTCGTATCGCCTACAACCTGTTTACCCAGCGTCCGAAGCAGGAGCTGGACGACTTTGAGCGCTGGACCGATATGCTCAAGCCGGGGCAGGGTACGGATTTTTATCGTGCCAACGGGGCGGGGGAGATGCTGGTGTTTTCGGCAGCCGATTTTGAAGACTTCCTGCAGCCGCGTCCGGATCTGCCGCCAGGGATGGAAGAAGAGCTGGAACGCGTGGTGCGTCATCTGGTTGAGCACCGCTGGCCGTTCCGCCTGCATGCCACCTATGATGAATCCATCAGCCGCATGCTCGATGTGTTTGAGAAGGTGAACCGCGAAATTCCGTTTAACGGTCTGCACTGGTTCTTTGACCACGCAGAGACCATTACCGAACGTAATATCGAACGAGTGAAAGCGCTGGGGGGCGGCATTGCGGTGCAGCACCGGATGGCTTTCCAGGGAGAATACTTTGTCGATCGCTACGGGAAAGACGCGGTGAAACACACGCCGCCGGTGGCGAAGATGCTGGAGATGGAGGTGCCGGTTGGTCTCGGTACCGATGCTACGCGTGTGGCGAGCTATAACCCGTGGACGGCGCTGTACTGGCTGGTATCCGGGCGAACCGTGGGCGGGTTGGCGATGTACGACGACGAAAATCGCCTGCCGCGCGACGTGGCGCTGGAGCTGTGGACGGCGGGTAGCGCCTGGTTCTCCAGCGAGCAGGGCAAAAAAGGTCGTATAGCCGCCGGGCAACTGGCGGATCTGGTGGCGTTGTCGAAGGATTACTTCAGCGTACCGGAAGAGGAGATTAAGGGGATTGAGTCAGTAATGACGATTGTCGATGGCCGCGTGGTGTACGCCGCCGGGCACTTTACCCCGCTGGCGCCGCCGCCCATTCCGGTGCTGCCGGAGTGGTCACCGGTGGTCAAAGTGCCGGGGCACTACCGTTCAGCGCCTCCGGGCTCCGATCATATCGGCGCGGTAGTGCAGATGCACCAGTGCTGCGGCAGCTGCGGCGTGCATGGGCATCAGCACGATCTGGCGCGTAAATCCGGCGTGCCGGTATCTGATGACCGCGCCTTCTGGGGCGCGCTGGGCTGTTCCTGCTTCTCGTTCTAATCTTTCGATAACAAAAAAGGCTCGCAAAATGCGAGCCTTTTTAGCAGAACGCGAGCCGATTACAGGCTGGAGACGTTCTCGCTCAGGTATTTAGCCACGCCGTCCGGAGAAGCGTTCATGCCTTCTTTCCCTTTTTCCCACTGCGCCGGGCACACTTCGCCGTGCTGCTCGTGGAACTGCAGCGCATCAACCATACGCAGCATTTCGTCGATGTTACGGCCCAGCGGCAGGTCGTTAACCACCTGGTGGCGAACAACACCGTTAGCGTCGATCAGGAAGGAGCCGCGCAGCGCAACGCCTTCGTCCGGGTGTTCGATACCGTAAGCTTTCTGGATTTCGCGCTTAACGTCAGCAACCATTGCGTATTTCACTGCACCGATGCCGCCTTTGTCGACCGGGGTGTTACGCCATGCGTTGTGAACGAATTCGGAGTCAAAGGAGACGCCAACCACTTCAACGCCGCGCTTCTGGAACTCTTCGTAACGTTTGTCGAAGGCGATCAGCTCAGACGGGCAGACGAAGGTGAAGTCCATCGGCCAGAAGAACAGAACGGTAGCTTTACCCTGGGTGTGCTGTTTGAAATTGAATTTCTCAACGATTTCACCGTTGCCCAGTACCGCAGCTGCGGTGAAGTCAGGCGCTTGACGAGTAACCAGAACCATGGGGTTCTCCTTTGAATTTATAAGGTTAATGGAACGCAACGCGGGCCAGTATAGGGAGGGTAAGCGGCTAATACAAAAAGGCTATGACGATTAATTGATTAGGTTTTACCTATCAATAATTTATTTTTTCCAAGTTTTTAAGAATAGCGCTTCCCGGCCAGAGCGCAAGGCCTACAGCGCTTTGTTTTTCGCCTGGCGCATCATTTGCGGATAAAACTGCCAGAAGCGGGTCTCCAGGGCGGTATAGTGGGCGTCGAGGTCGTGCCATGAATCACGTAGCGCATCGAGTTTAGGCCGGCGGCTGGCCATGCCGTTCAGCACGCGCTGGATAAACGCCATCTCGCCATAGCGCTCAAGCCAGCGTTCCGACCACAGGTGCTCGTTCAGGGTAATAAAGCGCGCCGGAGCCAGGGGCAGAATAGTGATGACCTGCTCATGGGCATAGCGCACAAAATCGGGCAGGGCGATATCGGGTGAAATTTGCGTCCAGTGGCGGGAGAGAAAGTGGTCCCACATCACGTCAAGGGTGATTGGCGCGACCCGGCGCGTCTCGGGACGAAACCACTCGCGGGCCTCTTTCACCTGCGGTAGGTTGTCGGTCATCACGTCGATGCGGCGATGCAGATGAATACCGTCAACAATGGCGGCCGGATAGTCCTGCTGCGGGTTGCCGCGCACAAAATCGGCCAGCAGATTGCCCGACAGCGAGCTATCGGCGAGGTGTGCGAGATGCAGGTGAGCGAGAAAATTCATTGTTAAACGTTTATCCAGAGGGGTAAGGGTTGCAGGGACGACGCCCCGGCACTAGACTACCCGCCTCATTATTAAGCCCAGAGTCACAGTCATGCGCGTTGCCGATTTCTCCTTTGAACTACCTGAATCCCTGATTGCCCACTATCCACAAGCCGAGCGTAGCAGCTGTCGCTTGCTGTCGCTGGACGGGCCGACGGGCGCGCTGACGCACGGTACTTTCACCGATTTGCTCGACAAGCTCAACCCTGGCGATCTTCTGGTCTTTAACAACACCCGCGTGATCCCGGCGCGCCTGTTTGGCCGTAAAGCCAGCGGCGGCAAGATTGAAGTGCTGGTCGAGCGTATGCTGGATGATAAACGTATTCTGGCACATATTCGCGCCTCTAAAGCGCCGAAGCCGGGCGCCGAGCTGCTGCTGGGCGACGACGAGAGCATTAAAGCGACGATGGTCGCGCGCCACGACGCGCTGTTTGAAGTCGAGTTCGACGACGAGCGTAGCGTGCTGGATATTCTGAATGCGATCGGCCACATGCCGCTGCCGCCGTACATCGATCGTCCGGACGAAGACGCCGACCGCGAGCTGTACCAGACCGTGTATAGCGAAAAGCCGGGCGCTGTTGCGGCACCGACGGCGGGTCTGCACTTTGACGAGCCGCTGCTGGCGAAACTGCGCGAGAAAGGCATCGAAATGGCCTTTGTGACCCTGCACGTGGGCGCAGGTACTTTCCAGCCGGTGCGTGTGGACAGCATTGAAGATCACATCATGCACTCCGAATACGCCGAAGTGCCGCAAGAGGTGGTTGACGCCGTGCTGGCGGCGAAAGCGCGCGGCAACCGCGTGATTGCGGTCGGCACCACCTCCGTACGCTCGCTGGAAAGCGCGGCGCAGGCGGCAAAAGATGAACTGATTGCCCCGTTCTTTGGCGATACGCAGATCTTTATTTTCCCGGGCTATCAATACCAGGTGATTGATGCGCTGGTCACCAACTTCCACCTGCCGGAATCGACGTTGATTATGCTGGTTTCCGCTTTTGCCGGCTATCAGCACACCATGAATGCCTATAAGGCTGCTGTAGAACAAAAATATCGCTTTTTTAGTTACGGCGACGCCATGTTTATCACGTACAATCCGCAGGCTATTTCTGAGCGTGTCGGGGAATAAATCCGCGACATGAGTATTTAAAACGTCGGACTGTTTTTCTGACGCAGGAGTTAAGATGAAATTTGAACTGGACACCACAGACGGTCGCGCTCGCCGCGGCCGCCTGGTTTTCGATCGTGGCGTAGTGGAAACGCCAGCTTTTATGCCTGTCGGTACCTATGGCACCGTGAAAGGCATGACGCCGGAAGAAGTTGAAGCCACCGGCGCGCAGATTATTCTCGGCAACACGTTCCACCTGTGGCTGCGCCCGGGCCAGGAAATCATGAAGCTGCACGGCGACCTGCACGATTTCATGCAGTGGAAAGGGCCGATCCTCACCGATTCCGGCGGTTTCCAGGTCTTCAGCCTGGGCGATATCCGTAAGATCACCGAGCAGGGCGTACACTTCCGCAACCCGATCAACGGCGATCCGATTTTCCTCGATCCGGAAAAATCCATGGAGATTCAGTACGATCTCGGATCCGACATCGTGATGATCTTCGACGAATGTACGCCGTACCCGGCGGACTGGGACTACGCGAAGCGCTCCATGGAGATGTCGCTGCGCTGGGCAAAACGCAGCCGCGACCGCTTTGATGGCCTCGGTAATAAAAATGCGCTGTTTGGCATCATTCAGGGTAGCGTTTACGAAGATTTACGCGATATCTCTGTTAAAGGTCTGGTAGAGATAGGCTTTGATGGCTACGCTGTCGGCGGTTTGGCGGTCGGTGAGCCGAAAGAAGACATGCACCGCATCCTGGAGCACGTTTGCCCGCAGATCCCTGCTGACAAACCGCGCTACCTGATGGGCGTTGGCAAACCGGAAGATCTGGTTGAAGGCGTACGTCGTGGTATCGACATGTTTGACTGCGTTATGCCAACGCGTAACGCCCGTAATGGTCATCTGTTCGTGACCGACGGCGTGGTAAAAATCCGCAATGCTAAGCATAAAAGCGACACGAGCCCGCTCGACGCTGAGTGTGATTGCTACACCTGTCGCAATTATTCGCGTGCATACTTGCATCATCTTGACCGTTGCAACGAAATATTGGGCGCGCGCCTCAATACCATTCATAATCTTCGCTACTATCAGCGCTTAATGGCTGGTTTACGCAAGGCTATTGAAGAGGGTAAATTAGAGAGCTTCGTGACCGATTTTTACCAACGTCAGGGGCGACCCGTTCCACCTTTGAACGTTGATTAATTTTAATAATGAGGGAAATTTAATGAGCTTTTTTATTTCTGATGCGGTAGCGGCAACAGGTGCTCCGGCGCAGGGCAGCCCGATGTCTCTGATTCTGATGCTGGTGGTATTTGGTCTGATTTTCTACTTCATGATCCTGCGTCCACAGCAAAAGCGCACCAAAGAGCACAAGAACCTGATGAACTCCATCGCGAAAGGCGATGAAGTCCTGACCAACGGTGGCCTGGTCGGTCGTGTAACCAAAGTAGCGGAAACTGGCTACATTGCTATCGCGCTGAACGACACCACTGAAGTGGTTATCAAACGTGACTTCGTAGCTGCCGTTCTGCCGAAAGGCACCATGAAGGCGCTGTAATATTCCGTTTTCCCAAAGGGAACTGCCGTGTTAAACCGTTATCCTTTGTGGAAGTATGTCATGCTGATCGTCGTGATTGTCGTCGGTCTGCTGTATGCGCTTCCCAACCTGTATGGTGAGGATCCGGCCGTTCAAATCACTGGCGTGCGCGGCGTCGCCGCCAGTGAGCAAACGCTGATCCAGGTCCAGAAAACGTTACAAGAAGAAAAAATCACCGCTAAGTCTGTGGCACTGGAAGAGGGCGCTATTCTTGCGCGCTTCGACACCACCGACATCCAGTTGCGCGCGCGTGAAGCGCTGATGGGCGTGCTGGGTGACAAATATGTTGTGGCGCTTAACCTTGCTCCGGCAACACCGCGCTGGCTGGCTGCGATTAAAGCAGAGCCAATGAAGCTCGGTCTTGACCTGCGTGGCGGCGTTCACTTCCTGATGGAAGTGGATATGGACACCGCGTTGGGCAAATTGCAGGAACAAAATATCGACAGTCTGCGCAGCGATCTGCGTGAGAAAAACATTCCGTATTCCAACGTACGCAAAGAAGATAACTATGGTCTGAGCATCACGTTCCGCGATGCTAACGCGCGCGATCAGGCTATCGCTTATCTGACCCCGCGTCACCGCGATATGGTTATCACCAGCCAGGGCAGCACGGCGCTGCGCGCGGTTATGACCGACGCACGTCTGAGTGAAGCACGCGAATATGCGGTTCAGCAGAACATCAACATTCTGCGTAACCGTGTTAACCAACTGGGCGTGGCTGAGCCGGTGGTTCAACGCCAGGGCGCTGACCGCATCGTGGTTGAGCTGCCGGGTATCCAGGATACCGCTCGCGCGAAAGAAATTCTCGGCGCGACGGCGACCCTGGAATTCCGTCTGGTGAACACCAACGTCGATCAGGCTGCCGCCGCTTCTGGCCGTATTCCTGGCGACTCTGAGGTGAAAAACACGCGTGAAGGTCAGCCGGTTGTGCTGTACAAACGTGTGATTTTGACCGGTGACCATATCACCGACTCCACTTCCAGCCAGGATGAATACAACCAGCCGCAGGTGAACATCTCGCTCGATAGCGCGGGTGGCAACATCATGTCTAACTTCACCAAGGACAATATCGGCAAGCCGATGGCGACCCTGTTTGTGGAGTACAAAGACAGCGGTAAGAAAGACGCGAACGGTCGTGCGGTGCTGGTGAAACAGGAAGAGGTGATTAACATCGCCAATATCCAGTCTCGTCTGGGTAACAGCTTCCGTATTACCGGTATTGGCAACCCGAACGAAGCACGTCAGCTGTCGCTGCTGCTGCGTGCGGGTGCGTTGATTGCGCCAATTCAGATCGTCGAAGAACGTACCATTGGCCCAACGTTGGGTATGCAGAACATCAAGCAGGGCCTGGAAGCGTGTCTGGCCGGTCTGGTGGTGTCTATCCTGTTCATGATCTTCTTCTATAAGAAGTTCGGCCTGATTGCGACCAGCGCGCTGATTGCAAACCTGGTGCTGATTGTCGGCATTATGTCGCTGCTTCCGGGCGCGACGTTAAGTATGCCGGGGATTGCGGGGATTGTGTTAACCCTTGCGGTGGCGGTCGATGCGAACGTTCTGATCAACGAACGTATCAAAGAAGAGTTGAGCAACGGGCGTTCGGTGCAGCAGGCGATCAACGAAGGCTATGCCGGCGCGTTTAGCTCCATCTTTGATGCGAACATTACGACGCTGATTAAAGTCCTGATCCTGTATGCCGTCGGTACCGGGGCCATTAAAGGGTTCGCAATTACTACCGGTATCGGTGTAGCGACGTCGATGTTTACCGCGATTGTCGGTACGCGTGCCATCGTAAACCTGTTGTATGGCGGCAAACGCATCAACAAGCTGTCAATCTGAGGAGTGCGTTGTGGCACAGGAATATACTGTTGAACAATTGAACCACGGCCGTAAAGTCTATGACTTCATGCGCTGGGACTTCTGGGCTTTCGGCATCTCGGGTTTCCTGCTGATTGCGGCCATCATCGTGATGGGCGTACGCGGGTTTAACTGGGGTCTCGATTTCACCGGCGGTACGGTCATTGAGATTACGCTGGAAAAACCGGCGGATATGGACGTGATGCGCGATGCGCTGGAGAAAGCGGGCTTTGTTGACCCGCTGCTGCAGAACTTCGGTAGCAGCCACGACATTATGGTACGTATGCCGCCTACTGAAGGCGCAGACGGCGGGCAGGTGCTGGGTAGTAAGGTGTTGAGTGTGATTAACGAATCCACCAACCAGAACGCCGCCGTGAAACGTATCGAATTCGTGGGGCCAAGCGTGGGGGCCGATCTAGCGCAAACCGGTGCGATGGCGCTGCTGGTGGCGCTGATCTCCATCCTGGTGTACGTCGGTTTCCGCTTTGAGTGGCGACTGGCGGCGGGCGTGGTTATCGCGCTGGCGCACGACGTGATCATCACCTTAGGGATCCTGTCGTTGTTCCATATCGAGATTGACCTGACGATCGTCGCGTCGTTGATGTCGGTCATCGGTTACTCGCTCAACGATAGTATCGTGGTATCGGACCGTATTCGTGAAAACTTCCGCAAAATTCGTCGCGGGACGCCTTACGAAATCTTTAACGTGTCGCTGACCCAGACGCTGCACCGTACGTTGATTACCTCCGGTACGACGTTAGTGGTTATTCTGATGCTGTACCTCTTCGGTGGTCCGGTACTGGAAGGCTTCTCGCTGACGATGCTGATCGGTGTCTCCATCGGTACCGCTTCGTCTATCTACGTGGCATCGGCGCTGGCGCTGAAGCTGGGTATGAAGCGCGAGCACATGCTGCAGCAGAAGGTTGAGAAGGAAGGGGCGGATCAGCCGTCCATTCTGCCGTAAGCTGACGCTGTCAGGTGCTGATAAAAGCCGTAACGCCGTAGGGTGTTGCGGCTTTTTTATTGCGCCTTTAGACTGGGACATTCCCTTACTTTTATTACTACATACCGGGTTATTATGGCTATCATCCCTAAAAACTACGTGCGGCTGGAAAGCGGCTACCGTGAAAAAGCGCTGAAACTGTTTCCGTGGGTCTGCGGGCGTTGCTCGCGTGAGTTTGTCTACTCCAACCTGCGTGAACTGACCGTCCATCATATGGATCACGACCATACCAATAACCCGGAAGACGGTAGCAACTGGGAGCTATTGTGCCTGTTCTGCCACGATCACGAGCACTCAAAATATACCGAGGCGGACCAATATGGTTCGACGGTGGTTGCCGGTGAAGATGCACAGAAAGACGTCGGCGAGGCGACCTATAACCCGTTTGCTGACCTGAAAGCGATGCTGAATAAAAAGAAATAAGCGCTGGGCGCTGTAACGCATACATCGTCACTGGAATCCCGATCGCAAGGTCGGGATTTTTTCGTTTTAAAGTCATGCGGATAACAGCGAGAGGCGTAGAATCAGCGACAAGCCGGGGTCACCCGGTGAGGCGCAATGTTGCGGGGGCTTGATCCCCGGTGGCCTTGTCGCTGGAAAGAGAAAACCCCCGCACATTGTTCGGTATACACCGGCAACATAACGGGGGCTAACTTGACCCTAGACAAGTTGAGGATAGCCGCGAACCGTTGCCATTGCAACCAAGGCGGCACGATGACGCTCACGGAGTTGAGTATGGCTTTCTGGCATGACCTGGCAGCACCAACGCTGGTCGGTATTGCAACAAGCCTGTTTTTAGGCTGGTGGCATAACAGGAAGTAATGCGTAGTGGGCGCGACTCACCGCTGCATGGCAGCATGCGCCCGAAACGGGCCAGAGGGTGACCTCTGGCCTTTTTTGCGAATTTAAAGAGACATTGCTTCGGTCATCAGCACTGGCTGTATCTGGTCCTCTTCAAAAACCATTTTATCCAGGCATAACATTCGATGGCCGGCCTCACTGTCTCCAGGAATACGTCGATGGTAGGCAATGAGCCATTCATCGTTATCGTTAAGCGCGATACAGCTATGGTGGCCCGGACCGTCTGCCAGAGCCTGCGCCGCAAGGATAGTTCTTTTCGGGCCATTAAAGGTAAAGGGAGAATTGCTATCGGCGGTGACGACTCGATAGCTGCCGTCCGTCCAGTTACCTTCTGACCACATAAAATGGTAGCGCCCGCGACGCTTAATCATACAGGGGGCTTCAACGTAACCAGGAATAATGATTTCGCGGAACATCTCGCCGTTATCAAAGGGGATGAAGCCGTTCATTTGTGAATTCATCTGCGCAACGTTACAGTGCCGCCAGCCGCCGTAGTAGAGATAAATTTTGCCATCGTCATCGGTAAAGAGATGGGCGTCGATGGGCTGCGCGCCATGAATAAAACGGCCGACTAACGGCTTTTCCAGTAACGCGCGGAACGGGCCTGCCGGAGTATCAGCGACGGCGATTTCAAGCCCTCCTTCCTCTTCATCACTTTGGATGTCGTTTGAGGCGAATATTAAGAAATACTTTCCGTCTTTTTCGACGATCGTCGGTGCCCAGACCGCGCGCCAGATCCACGGAAAATCGTCCATCTGGATGATGCCTTCATGCTTTTGCCAGTGAACGAGATCGGGGGAAGAAAAGGCGTCAATGTTGCGCTGCATCTGATAGTCGGTGATGGAACGAGTGACGTAAATCCAGTACTGATTTTCATAGAAGCGAATTTCCGGGTCGGCATACCAGCCGTCAACCAGAGGATTTTTAACAATAACAGGCATAGACTATTCCTTGTTGGCAATCAGTTTGCTTATAGACAGGCCGCAGTAGTCCAGCACCAGCTCGCAGAACATGGCATTGGCCCATGAGAACCAGGGGCGGGTAAAGCGAGCGGGATTGTCGGGATCGAACGATTCATGCATTAATCCGCTCCCCGCGTCGGTTGCCGTCATCATCTGGATCATGGCGAGTTTTTCCGCCGGATCGCGGGCGGTGAGCCCCTGTACCGCCAGCGCAATCGGCCAGATGAATCCTGAAGGCGTGTGTGGGCTGCCAACACCCTGTGCGAAACGTCCGCGGTGAAAATAGGGGTTATCGCCGCTGAGAATAAACCGGCGGGTATTCAGATAGCGCGGATGATCGTTGGCGATCGCGCCCAGCAGCGGCAGTGAAAGCAGGGAAGGCACGTTCGCATCGTCCATCAACAGGTAATGCCCGGCGCCGTCCGTTTCATAGCAATAGATTTCACCGTAATCAGGATGACGAACGACCGCGTGTTTTTCTATCCCCTCCTCAATGGCTGATTTCAACGCGGTGGCCCGACGTTCGAGGCGGCGATTGTTCAGTACTTCGCGTGCAATCTCCGCCAGGTAACCCAGCACGACCGAGGCGAAAAAATTAGCGGGCACCAGATACCCCCAGTCGCAAGCATCGTCACTGGGGCGAAAACCGGACCAGGTCATACCGGTATAGCTGACCGGCGCGCCTTTTCCTTCATAGCCCAGAGTGTCCGTTGGGGCCGGCGGGTGTGGGCGCTCAAAGCGGTAGGGGGAGCGGCTATGATGGTGCTGCTCGATTTCCCATTGATTGAGAACCAGCGAGCAGGCGCGGGTAAAGGTGTCCGTAAAGTGGCTTGTTATCCCGGTGATTTTCCAGAATAGCCATGCAAGCTGTAGCGGATAACACAGCGAGTCTACCTCGTATTTACGTTCCCAGATCTGCGGCTGCATGTGGGTTAGATCGCTCTGATGGCCCGTTGAATCCGGATAGCGATTGAAGGCGTTGGCATAAGGATCGAGAGTAATAAAGTGCATCTGTTGCTGGATTACGCCAGCAATCATTGCCTGCAGTTCCGGGTGTTGCTGACAGAAAAGCAGGTAGGGGCGCATCTGGCAGGCGGAGTCCCGCAGCCACATCGCCGGAATATCGCCGGTGATGACAAACACGCCGCGATCGCCGCGCTGTAGCGTGGTATCAAGCGTGTTCGTCAGGGCATGCCTGAGCGTTGCTGCAATGGTGTTGCTGCCCATCTGCTGGCGCACCTGCTCGCAACATTGCTGAATAAACTCCCGATTTTCAATATTCATGGCTGAGTTGTTCCCTGTGAGGGCAGGCGTGGACATGCCTGTTCATGGCGATCGAACAAGTGGCAGCGGTGTGCTGGCAGCTGCAAATGAATCATGCTGCCGCGAGGGTGATGATGGTAACCATTGAGTTTACAGGTCAGTTCGCCCTCCAGATAAAGACAGGTCGCATCGCCAAGCTGTTCGATAAACTGGATACGGCGTTGCAGGAGATTCTCCTCATTGCCGTCTGCCAGCAGCAGATGCTCCGGACGGATACCGACCGTGACGTTTTCACTGACTGAAAGCTGTGCGCCGTCAACGTTAATAGCCAGTATTTCTCCGCTTTCCAGCCTGACACTCACCGAGTCTGCGCGAATTTTGACGACCTGGGCCGCTAAAAAATTCATCTGCGGTGAGCCGATAAAGCTGGCGGTAAACTTGTTTCTCGGCTGTTCGTAGAGCTCCATTGGCGAGCCAATCTGTGCGACGCTACCGTACCGGTTTACGCTATCACCGCTGTTGAGCAGCACGATTTTGTCCGCCAGGGTCATGGCTTCAATCTGGTCATGGGTGACGTAGACCGTGGCGACATTTTCAAAATCGCGGTGCAGACGGCCAATTTCGAGACGCATTTGCGCGCGTAGCCCGGCGTCAAGGTTGGAGAGCGGTTCGTCAAACAGGAAGGCGCCGGGCTTGCGAACAATAGCGCGGCCAATCGCTACGCGCTGGCGTTGTCCGCCGGAAAGCGCGGCGGGACGGCGAGTCAGGAGCGCTTCCAGTTGCAGTGATTTCGCCGCCGCCGTGACCTGGCGTTTCACCTCGTCTTCCGGCATCTTCGCCATTTTTAACGCGAAGCCCATGTTTTCTTCCACCGTCATATGCGGGTAGAGCGCATAGTTCTGGAATACCATGGCGATGCCTCGTTCAGAAGAGGGCACTTCGGTCATGCGTTTATCGTCGATGTATAACTCACCGGCGGAGATCTCTTCCAGCCCGGCGATCATCCTCAACAGCGTGGATTTTCCGCAGCCGGAAGGCCCAACAATGACGCAGAATTCGCCCTGTTGGATGGTCAGATTGATGTTATTGATGACTACCTGTTTTGCCGAATAGGCTTTGTAGACGGACTCCAGTCTTATTGTTGCCATGGTTTTGTCCTTACGCTACGTCAGTCTGTTTTTCACGGCCGTCCAGCCACGGAAACTGCGCGATACGCAACCGCGCGCAGCCGTATGGAACCAGCAGCACCGAGGACTGCACGCTCAGGGCGGCGTGCGCCGGGCTGTTGGGCATCGGCCCCGCAGAATTATCGACGACCTTCCATGTCGGCAAACGGTAAGCGCTAAGGCGAAGCTTAATCGGCGCGGACTCCAGCGCGAACGGCTGCTCTCCGGAAGCATGAAGCTGTAGCTCACGGACGACGGCGCCCTGATGAGGATGAATATCCAGCGCGTAGTTCCACTCTTTCTTCGGCTGCAATTCCCAGTCACCGCTGGGCGAGCCGCCAGGGATAGGCCGCCAGATTTCACCGGGCGTCAGCGCCATCAGCAACGGGCCGTAGTAAACGCTAACGGCGTTATGAATACGTCTTTCCGTGCGAACCTGGCGTTCAAAGGTCAGGGTGACAACATCACCGGCCCGCCATTCACGGGTGAGCGCAAAATAGCCTTTGCCATCGCCATAGCTCAGGGGTTCGCCGTTTACCGTAATGGCTGAGCCGGTACTCCATTGGGGAATACGTAGCCACAGCGTCTTGTCGCCCGTCGGCGCATGATGTACGGTAAAGGTCAGATCGGTGTTGAACGGATAGTCGGTCTGCACGCAGACGTCCCATGCGTCGGTAGTGACGCGGCAAGGTGCGTAGACCATACTGGCGAGGTTGTTCGCTTCATCCTGCATAAACAGGCTATTGCAAAATTTTGGCCAGCCCTGATGGAAGTTAGCGGTGCAGCAGCCAAAGTTCGGCTCCAGGCCGAAGATGTTGCAGTCATCGCCGCTGTAGGTCCAGTTACGGGGCGCGATGCTGGCAGCAATCTGGTTAGGTTGCTGTTGGTACTGATGCGACATCATATCGGCGCTGACGCCAGCCGGGAGGGCGTTGAAAGCGACACGCTCCAGCCGTTCGGCCAGTTGCGCATCACCATAAATGCGCAACATATTTTCCAGCGAGAACATCAGTTCAACGATAGCGCAAAGCTCAACACCCTGCTCCGGGGCCGTGCCCGCCAGAAATTCATCACCGGAAAATATTCCTTGCGGCTGGCCGTGATAGATGTCCAGCTCGGCGAAGCAGCGCTTAATTTCCTCCAGGCGCAGACGCTGCTGCTGTGTGTCGTCCTGCATGGCGGAATATTTCATCCCCATGGCAACGTTAACCACATGAGTGAGGTGAGAGAAGTAGGTCACCGGGCCGGTAGGAAGCCGATGGAGAATAAAATCAGGCCAGTTATCCCCTTGTGCTAACAACACTTTCGCCAGCTGAGGGAGCAAGTCATCTTCTGGTAGCTGTTTCCACGCCCACAGCACTGACAGCACATTGTCGGCGGCGCGCGCTTTGCCCCAGTCGCTCAGGGGGCGTGTGGGCAAATGCCGAAGTTGATAGTGGCAATAGCGCTGGATAAAGGGCAGTACGCGAGCGTCACCAGTGGCGTCGGCGTACTGGGTTAGTACCTTCAGCGCCACCATTCTCGGCCACCAGTCGACGTTGTTTTGTGGGCCAAACCAGCCGTCGTTATCCTGGCTATTCAGCATCCACTCTACCCATTTCTGGCTCTGTTCGATCAGCGACCGATCCTGCAGGCAATAGGCGAGCGGCAGCAAGCCATCGAGGTAGTAGGGCCCGCGTTCCCAGCTTTCACCGCTGCCGCCAAGCCAGCCGCTGTTCGCGCCGACATCCGGCCAGATATCCTCCAGTTGCCCGGATAGCCCTTGGGCCTGAAGCGTCAGCTGGCGCTTCAGCCAGCCTTGAGGAAGGATTTTTCCGGGAGGGATAAATGATAGCGTGCCCGGAATAGCTGAGACAGTACTTAACTTCATGCGAAATATCCTTTTAAAGTAGAGGGCGTGAGCCATTAACCTTTCGTCGCACCGCTGGTTAAACCACTGACATAATGCTTTTGTAGAAACAGAAAAATAAGAATGCACGGTAGCATTGCAAATACGGTACAGGATTGGAGTAATCCCCAATCGACGGTGCCGTATTTACCGGCGCTGGTCATCAGCAATAAAATGGGCATGGTGTAATTATCGGAGTCGGTCATAAATATTAGCGCGACGAGAAATTCATTCCATGCGGCAATAAAGGTTGTCACGATAACGGTAACAATCCCCGGTGAAACCATCCGCGGCATGACCCGAAAGAGAATTTTTAACGGCGAGCAACCGTCCAGCTCTGCGGCTTCATCAATTTCTTTTGGGATGCTGTCAAACGTGTTACGCATCATAAAGATACTGAACGGTAGCTGGAAGGTGATATAGACCAATACCAGACCGAAAATATTATTTTGCAGGCCCATTTTGGTAATGATGATAAACAGCGGCGTCAGGATCGGCTGCGAGGGAATCATCATGGTTAATAAGATCAGCACAAAGAAAACATTTTTCCCCCGAAAGGTAAATCGGGAAAAACCATACCCGGCCAGCGTCGACAGAATGACCGTACCGATAACCGTCAGAAAGGAGACAATACCCGATAGCATAATCGCCCGGGACATATTGTCATTAGAAAATAACATCTTATTGAAGTTATCAAGCGTGAAAATTGAGGGCCACCACTTGGGAGGCATCAATACTAAATCGGCTGCGGGTTTTAGTGACGCCAGCGCAACGCACAGCAGCGGATAGAGAAAGACGATAAGTAAACAGCCGTGAATAGCGTAAAAGAAAAACGTCACCAGCCCGTTTTGTTTTCTCTTGATGTGTAAGACGACATCTCCGTTCATTCTATGCCCGTCCTTCTTTGTCGCGTAATAACCAGATTTGCAGAACACTAATCACCATCAGAATAAACAGCTGAATAATGGAGAGCGCAGCGCCGTAGCCCAGGCGGCCATTAATAAATGAGTTGTTATAGATGTAGAACACGCTGGTTATGGTTTGATCCATTGGCCCGCCGTTAGTGATGATGTAGAACTGATCGAAAGCCAGCAGCGATCCGGAGACGGAGAGAATCAGCGTCAGCATAAAGGTCCGCCGCATTAACGGCAGGGTGATATAGCGTAACCGTCGCCAGCCAACGGCGCCGTCGACCTGTGCAGCCTGGTAGATATCTTTGCTGATGCCCTGCAGGCCAACCAGCAGCAGGATCATATTGAAGCCCAGCGTCTTCCAGAGCACCATGCTCACGACGACCATAAAGCCCTGGCTTAGTGAGTCCTGATACATAATTGGCGAATCAACCAGGTGCAATGAGACAGCAAGGTGGTTGAGTAGGCCAAAGCGAACATCCAGCAGCCACTTCCACAAAATACTGGCTGTGCCAAATCCAATGACCGTGGGTAAAAAATAGACGCTGCGAAAGAGGGAAACGCCCGGTTTATGACTATCTTTTACCAGCGAGGCGAGAATCATCGAAAAGATGAAAATAAGCGGAGTCATAATGATCGCATAGATAAACGTAAACTTCAGGGCATGCCAGAAGACATCATCCTGGAGAATATTCGTGTAATTAATCCATCCAATGAATTTTGTTTTGCCAAACATCGGCCATTTAAAAAATGACATCCATGCGGTCATGATTAATGGTGTAATGAAAAAGAACACCACAATGACCAGTACGGGGAGGATGAATAAAAAACCTAAATATCCCTTTCGGTTATTTTTCCTGAATACCGGCAATGCTGTCTGGTGAGTAAACTGCACTTGCGGTTGTTGAGTTTTAGCAAACATTCCAGATGCCTCAGTCAACATTCTGCCAACCGCCATTACGGCAGAATGTTTCATTAATGTATTCATTCAGACAGTAAGCACGCTTACTCTTCCGACATTTTTATAATCTGATTCATTTTCTGATCCGCTGTTTTCAGGGCTTCATCAATTTTCCCTTCAAAAACGGCTTTCTGGATCATGGTTAGATAAGGACTATTGATGGCATTGAAGGTCTCATTGTAGGGGACCAGAAAAGGGGTATGCCCTTTTGCCAGCGCTTTGTTGGCCAGAAGATATTTGGGGTCCTGCTGGCTATAGGGGTTATCGCTGGCGTCCATACGCGTGGGCACGTAGCCGTTCTTTGCCATCAACTCAATTTGCGTCTGTTTGGATAGCGTCCAGTTAATGAAATCGATAGCGGCCTGTTGATGCTTGCTTCCCACCGGTAGAGCAAAAGCATCGCCGCCGGTAAAGGAGGCCCAATTGCCTTTTTCCTCGCCAGGGAAATAGGTGACGCCATAGTCGAGGTTGGGGTAATTATCTTTAAAGACTTTAAAGGTAAAAGCGCCGGAGCCCACCATCGCCACTTTTCCTGAACTGAACGCGTCGTTAAGTGCGGAGTCGGTGCGGGAGAGCGGCGACATGAGCCCATCTTTGTACAAATTGTGGAAGAAGGTGAGCGTTCGTTTATTGTTTTCAGAGTTGACCACGGACTTTTTACCATCGGCAGAAATAATATCCCCGCCGTTCGCCCAAAAGTAGGGGGTGAAGGTAAAGGCGAGTCCGCCGGAGCTGGTTCCTGGAATGGCGAAGCCATAATAATCTTTGCCCAGCGCACGGATTTTTTCTGAATATTCGCGCAGTTCTCCCAGCGTTTCTGGTGGACGATTGGGATCTAATCCGGCTTCGCGGAAAAGCGTCTTGTTATAAAAAAGCAGGGAGGATTCCGCAGCAAAAGGGACGGCGTAAAATTTACCGTTGTAGCTGCCGATGGCCTTTAGCGCGTCGCTCAACTGGCTCACGTAATCCATCGTGCCGATTTTATCTGTGAGATCGATGAGCTGCTCGGAGCGGTTAAGTTCTGGAAAGTAGACCAGATCAATTGATACCAGGTCAGGGGGATTGTTCACGGCGACCGCTGCGCTCAGTTTTGTCAGCATCTGAATATTCGGAATTTCATTCAGTTTTACCGTGATCTTATCCTGGGATTTATTAAACTCATTGACCAGCATGGGCAGCGATGATTGCTCACTGCGGCCCCAAAAATTAACCACTTCTTTGGCCTGAAGCGCGCAGCTAAACATGATGCTGAAAGCGCATATTGAAACGGTGGAAACAATTTTTCTCGAAACCATAAACACCTCATGATGTTAGTGATGTAAGCGCTTACATAAATCCCGTAGAGATATTTCCAACGGGATTTAGGGCATAAGGTATTGATTTAGATTATTCCTGCGACATCTTAATAATCTGCTTAAACTTCTGATCGGCCGTTTTAAGGGCGTTATCAATATCCCCCTCGAATACCGATTTCTGTATTAAGGTCAGAAAAGGACTGCTGGGAGCGCTAATGGCTTCGTTAAATGCGGGGAGGTAGACGGAGCGGCCTTTTGCCAGGGCTTTTGTCGCTAGCAGAAAACGGCTGTCCTCGCGATTGTAGCGGTTATCGCTGGCATCGATGCGGGTGGGAACAAAGCCATTCTTCGCCAGTAGCTCAATCTGGGTCTCTTTTGACATCGCCCAGTCGATAAAGGCGATGGCCTCCTTCTGGTGTTTGCTGCCCAGCGGAATCGCCAGCGCGTCGCCGCCCGCGAACGAGGCCCAATCGCCTTTTTTCTCTCCAGGATAGTAGCCTACGCCGTATTCAAGGTTGGGATAGTTATCGTTGAAAACCTTAAAGGTAAACGCGCCAGTGCCAACCATGCCGATTTTGCCTGTGGCAAATCCGTCGTTAAGTGAACTGTCTGCTTTGGAGAGTGGGGACATTAAGCCGTCTTTGTACATCTGGTGGAAGAATGCCAGCGTCCTTTTATTACTCTCGGAAATGACAATCGATTCGGCGCCTTCTTTGGCAAACAGGTCTCCGCCGTTGGCCCACATATAAGGGAGGAATGTAAAGGCCAGGCAACCGGAGCAGGTGCCGGGAATAGCAAAGCCGTAGTATCCGTCGCCTAACTGGGTGATTTTTTCGGCGTATTCGCGTAATTCCTGTAGCGTTTCTGGCGGTCTTTCCGGATCCAGTCCGGCGAGGCGGAAAATCTTTTTGTTGTAAAACAGAAGCGATGATTCAGCAGAGAAAGGAATGCCATACAGCCGCTCTTTATAAACCCCGATGGTTTTCAGCGAACCGCTAAGCTGCTTCACGTAATCTCGATTGCCAAGAATGTCGGTGAGGTCAGTGAGCTGTTCCGCGCCATTAAGCTGGGGAAGAAAGGAGACATCGAGTGAAACAAGGTCTGGTGAGCTGTCGGCGGCAATAGAAGCGCTGAGCTTGGTCATCATCGACTCGCCGGGAATCATATTTAGCTTAATATCAACTTTATCCTGCGACTTGTTGTAAGCATCAACCAGCAGTTCCAGTGATGTTTGATTCGAGCGGCCCCAGAAGGTAATGGTCTCTCTGGCTTGCGCTAATCCACTGAGTGATGTGGATATAATACAGGCAGCCACGGTGGTATGTATAAATTTAGACAACATAAACACCTCATTCTTATTAATTTTGAGAATAACGACAACTTGATTCTCCGCGTTGTAAAAAACAGGGGACGGCAATTTTCCCCCTGAGATCGTGTCCATCTATTTTCTTTATTAAGCAT